>DATKQG010000089.1 GCA_035532835.1 Candidatus Dormiibacterota bacterium | reverse complement strand
CCCCTATCCGCTCCGCGACGACGCTGTCGACGCGCTCTGCCGAACCATCGCGAGGCTTGCAGCGCGCTACGCCATTCCGATCGAACCCGATCGCGTGATGACCCATGCCGAAGCCGCGCTCGCCGACGGCTACTTCGGCCTGGATCCGATCGAGCAGCGCTGGGATCTCGCGCGATTACAGCCGGATCCGCGTCCGCTGGAAGCGCACGAAGCGCGCGTCATCGGCGACATCTTGCGCCATCGAGCAAGGCAGCTGCTACGACACGGTCGTTAGTCGGTAGCTAGGCACACACGCGATACTCGTTCGGGGGACCGCTGTTGGATTTTACCTCCTGTAAAATCCAACGCTGCTACGTTTTTTGGGCAAAGCGAAGCTTTGAAGTTCACATCCTGTGAAGGCCCAAAAATCGCAGCTCCCCCGAACGAGTATCACGTGTGTGCCTAGCTACCGACTAGCTCCCAAACTGCGCCATAAAGGCGTCGACGCGCGCCTGCGCGATGCCGGCAGCTAATAGGCGCACCGGCATCGTCTCGCGATGCGCGGGCGGCGTGACGAACATGAACGGCGCGCTTGCGTCAACGGCGCGAACGGTGCACCACTCTAACGCCGCGGGAATGAGTACCGTTTGGTATTTGCTCAGTTCGACCGTGACGTCGTTTCCACGGACTTCGAGCGGACTTTCGAGCGACATCAGAATCAGCGGGCGGCCGTTGGTGGGGAGCGACGCGGGTTCGGCGCTTGCGACGATGCGCTCGACGACGAAGTTCGGCCCGGCAATCATCGCCGTTCGGTCGAGCCCCTCGAAGTGATAGGCGATCTGGTCGAGCGCTCCGGCGGTTTCGCGATGGTAGTTGAGGACGTCGCCGGCCTTTTGTACCGCGAGTTCGCGTGGTTTGCCGTCGGGGCCGGTGCGGTTCCAATCGAAGATGCGGTACGTGAGATCGCTCGCCTGCTGCGTCTCAAATAAAATGATGCCTTTACCGACGGCGTGCAACGTGCCGGAAGGGAGGTAGAACGTGTCGCCGGCTTTGACCGGAACGTGGCGCAGGATGTCGCCGAGCGAGCCGTCGGCGACGCGGCGCTCGTACTCGGCCCGCGACGTGTCGCGGGTCCATCCGAGCACGAGTTCGGAATCGGCGTCCGCCGAAAAGATGTACCAACACTCCGTCTTGCCGTTGGGTTGGTGCTCGAAGCGTTGGGCATAGGCATCGTTCGGATGCACTTGTACCGATAGCCAGTCGCGTGCGTCGATGATTTTGGTGAGCACCGGAAAAATACGCGTGGGGTCGATATCGCCCAGCAGCGATGCTCCTAACAGCCCGCGTAAATCGGCGATGCTTTTACCGGCCAGCGGACCGTTGCGCACGTGGTTGGTGTCCCAGCATTCCCACGATTCGCCGATCTTCGCCTCGGGGTCGGCATCTTTACCGAAGCGGCGCACGAGCGCATCGCCGCCCCAAATTGCGGGCGTCTCCTTGGGCTCGATGGCATAGGGGTAGAGCGAGGTTTGGTCCATGCTCGGTTCGTTACGAGCCCGACGGGGAGAATCCCGGGCCGTTTGCCCCGCAAGCGAGCTTGGGCTACCCGAGAGAAGCCCGGGGCGTGGCCGCGGCGAAGCTAGGTTACAAACGCTACATCGAAATGGGAACAACAGTTGCATCGCGTCTATATCGGCATCGGATCGAATCTCGGAGACCGCCAGGCGAATATCTTGGCTGCGCTACAGCGCCTGCGCGTGCGGGCTCAGGTCGTAGCCGTCTCGTCGTTCTACGAAAGCGACCCCGCCGAAGGTGCCGACGGTCCACCGTTTTTGAACGCTGCGGCCGAGGTGCGAACCGATCTGGAGCGTGCAGCGTTCGATGAGATGGTAGCGCAGGTTCAGAGCGCGGTGGGCCGCACGTCGCGCTTGCGCTTGGCTGCGCGGCCGATCGATATCGACGTCCTAGCGTTTGACGACGACGTTCATCCGCGCTTGCTGCAGCGCGCCTACAATGTGGTGCCCTTAGCGGAGATCGTCCCCGAGTTCGCCGAAGCCGCGCGGGAGCACGGAACGCAGCACGTCCGGCGCCGCGAGCGCAGCTTACATTTTCTCGCTAACCGGCAAGAAGAGGTTCCCGATGTCCGGCTCGCGCTCAATCGCGTCGGCGTTTCGGGCATCAAACGCATCGTGCATCTGGAAATTGACGGGCGACCGCGGGTCTTTAACGGCGAATTTTCGATGGTCGCCGACCTTTCGCCCGATAAAGCCGGGCTGCACATGTCGCGGTTTTCCGAAATCCTGGAAGAAGCCACGCTCGACGTACTCGCGCGTACCGATGCCCCCGCGCGAATCGAAGGGTTGGTTTCGTCGATCGCGCGCGAGATCGTGCAGAGCCAGCGCGCGGTGCGCGCCGACGTGCGTCTGCGGGCGAGCTTTGGGCTGGAGCGCTGGACTCCCGTTAGCGGTAAGCGCGGTGAGGAGACCTACACGCTGATCGGGATCGCGCATGCGGACGAACGTGGAACGCGTCGCGTCATCGGCGTCGAGGCCGAAGGCATGACCGCGTGCCCGTGCGCGCAGCAGATGGTTCGCGAGCACGCCGTTCGCGAACTGATCGAAGCCGGATTTAGCGAAGCCGATGCGAACCGCGCGCTCGATGCGCTCCCCGTTGCCACGCACAATCAGCGCGGTCGCGGCTGCATCATGCTGGGTGTCGACGAAGGCCAAGCGGCCGGCGTGCGAGCCGAGGATCTGGTGGAGATCGTCGAGAGCTCGATGTCGAGCGAGACCTACGACTTACTCAAACGTCCCGACGAGTTCTTCGTCGTGAACAAGGCGCACCATAATCCGAAGTTCGTCGAGGATGTCGTGCGCGGCATTCTAGCGCGTTCGCTCGATATGTACGCGGACCTAAGCGACGATACGTTTATGTTTGCCAGCCAGATCAATTACGAATCGATTCACAAGCACGATGCCTTCGCCGAGGCGTTCGGCCGCTTCGGCGAGTATCGCGAAGAACTCCGCACCGGCACCTACGTTACGCAGAAAACCGATCTCGCGTCTTGGCTCGGCACGCGCCCATCGCCGATCGTAACGTTGTAGGGGAAAAAAGGCGGCTCAGCCGGCGCAACACAAGAGGCTTGGATCGCAGAGGCTTGTCTTCGGGGCGCTCGGCAATCATAATCGAGGGGATGCTTAACGACGACGCATGCGGCCTCGGGCATACCCCAGAAGGGCGCCTTACGGCGAAGTTTCGGCGGTTTATGCCCGTGGGGCTCGCTCGCGTCGCTGCCAGGGAAATGACGCTCCTTGCGCATGCGCGCATCGGATTGCGGGCGTTCGCTCTGCCTCAAGCGTCATGTGCCGCGTCGTACGCCGGCGGTTCGAAGGTGGCGTTGGGCGCCGTCATTCTTGCGGTCGCCGTCGTTCCCGATGCCGTCTTCCTGCTTTTGTTGATCCCGCACGCATATATCGCACTTGCAGTCTTCCTATCGTTGCTCGATGTATGGGCGGTGGTCTGGCTCTTCGGCTTCTACGGGACGATGGTTGCTCGGCCGCACGACCTTAACTCCGGTCGCATCACGCTACACAACGGCCTGTTGCAATCCGCCACGTTTGCGCCGGAACACGTTGGCGAAACGACCGTGCGTAGCCGAGTCAAGCGCCGCAGTCTACCGCGCGAGCTTCGCGAAGGGGCGGCATTTCTCGGATTCGGCGATCTCCCGATCCTGCAGATCGATCTTTGCGAGCCCGCCTCCGCATATCACGCGTTCACGCCACAGCCGCGGTCGGTGCTGCGCATCTTCGTCGCATCCGACGCGCCCGAGCAATTACAAGCGCGCATTCACGCGCTTGCCTCGAGCGCCGCGATGCGATCGCCTAAACTTGGGTGAGAACTGAAGAAGATTCCGTACCAGCCGGGGACGTCATCCTCGGCGAGGTTCTGATCGCGCAAGCGGCGGAATGCGTCCACGCCCCAGCGCGGTTCCCCGGTCGCCGCAACCGCAAAACGATCGGCGGTCCACTCGCGCGAACGCGTGAACGCGAGCAGGAGCGGGCGAAGAGCCTGGGTCCCGACGGCCATCGTCGCATAGATGCGCGAAAGCAAGAGCGGTCGCTCGCGCAGGCGTTCGCGCTGTGCCTTCGAGATCACGGCATACGCCGTAAAGAAGAGCGTCGTCGCTAATGCCTGTGCGAGCGCGATCATGCGCCAGGTATCGTGGGAAACGTAATGACCGAGTTCGTGCGCTACGACAAACTCGATCTCATCGGGCGTAAAGTGTTCGACCAGCGTATCGCCAAGCACGATCCGGTGCGTCTTTCCGATCCCCGTGACGAAGGCGTTAGCCTTTTTTGTTTGACGGCTCATATCCATGCGAAGAATCTGCGCGTCTCCGACGCCGTAACGTGAGGCGAGGGCGCGCAAACGCACCTCAAGCGGCCCGGTGAGCGGTTCGAAACGATTGAAGAGCGGCATTACGTACACCGGCACGACGATATTCGCCAGCAGCAATAGCGGCAGCGTTCCGAGCGAAGCGAGGAGCGGCCACGAACGCGGCATGCGCCGCACCGCGTTGCCGAACAGCATCGCGACCACCGCGGTAACTCCCGCGCCGAGCGCCGCCGATTTCGCATAATCGCGCGCCCAATCGCTAGCTGATTGCTCGCTGGTTCCGTAGCGTCGCTCCACGATGTGATCCTCGACGAAGCTGATCGGAAGCTCGCCAAACGCATCGAGCGCGCCGAGAACCGCGGCAAAGATCGCAGGCCGTAATAGCGGGGGTGCCTGCGATGCCAGGCGGTCGATGGCCGCGCCACCGGGCCCATACCCAAGCGCCATGGTTCCGGCGATGGAGCGCACCACCCCGGCAACCGCGAGCCCACGATGGATGCGGCCGTACGCTGCGGGATCCGGGGCGAGGGCAGCCGGCGGCGCTTCCAACGCCCGTCCCGCCTCGTACGTGCGCCACAGCAGATAGCCGGCGCCAAAACCCGTCGCGGCGCCAAGCAAGAATCGTTGCCATCGTATGGTACTCACAAGAACGTGATACTTCTGGCGAACGCACGATTTTACCGTTTCGACGGCACCCGCGGCCTTTGGCAACGGCACGCCGCGCTCGCAATCGAAGACGGCATCATACGCTCGCTTGACGCGCGCGATATCGGAGCCGGGATCGAACGCATCGATCTCGACGGCGCGACCGTCCTGCCGGCTTTCGCCGATTGTCACGTGCACCTCGACGGCACCGGATACTTCGCCGGCGAACGCAGCCTATCGGCGGTACGCAGCTACGCGCAATACGCGGATGCCGTCGCGCGCCTCCCGCGCGACGGGCCATTTCTTTACGCCGGCCAATACGACGACGGATTGTGGGCCGACGGCCGCGCGGCCGACGCGCTGCCCCTCGAACGCTATCACGCAAACGTACGGGCGATGGTCGTACGCATCGATAGCCATTCGTGCATCGTCAACCGCCACGCGCTTGCGTGGCTCTCGCTCGATCCCGATACCAACGGTATCGAACGCGACGCCGAAGGCGCCCCTACCGGCCGCCTCTTCTTCGATGCGAATTGGCGCGCCCAATCCGCGTTCATGGCCGCCTTCCCGGCATCGATGCGCGCCGATGCGGAAGTGCGCGCGATCGATCTGGCCCTCTCCCGCGGCGCGCTCCATCTGCACGCACAACTGTTGGGCCTATCGCACGATGCGTACGCGGCAGAAGTCAAACGCTTGCATGCGAGCCGCGCAAAAGTGCATCCAAAGATCTGCGAACCCGACGCGCAACTCGCGCTCGAACTCGGCCTGCCGTATATCGGCGGCGACGTGTTCTTGGACGGCTCGCTCGGAAGTTGCACCGCAGCGCTCTGCGAACCGTACGCCGGCGAGCGCGGACACGGTGCGCTAAGGATGAGCGACGACGCACTCCTGGGCTATTTCGCGCAAGCCGAAGCGCTAGGCATCGCCGCCGGCGTCCACGCCATCGGCGACGCAGCCATCGAACAATGCATTCGCACCTGGGAGCGCGTCCTCGCCGGAAAGCCTTCGCAACGCGGTGCCCGGCATTTTATCGAACACTTCGAAATGGCAAGCGACGAACATATCGATGCGTGCGCGCGCATGGGCATCTATCTTTCGATGCAACCGCAATTCGACGCAACTTGGGGGAACCAAGGCGGCATGTACGACGAGCGCCTCGGGACCGGCCGTAAGCGTCGCATGAACGCGCTCGCGCGGATCGCTCGCTCGGGAGCCGTGCTCTGCGGCGGCGACGATAGCCCCGTCTGCCCGCTCGATCCTCTCGCCGGAATGCAAGCCTGCCTCGACCATCACGAGCCGGAACAACGCCTCACCGCGCACGAAGCACTCGCGCTCTACACGGTAAACGCCGCGCGCTTCGGTTACGCGGAAACGCACACGGGAAATCTCGAACCGGGATTGGCCGCGGATCTCGTCGTGCTCGACCGCGACCCGCTCGACGGCGCGCGCTTCGCCGATTGCACGGTACGTCAAACCTGGCGCGACGGCAAAATCCTATTCGACGTTAATGACTGATGTGCGAACTAGTGTGATGCGATTGCCGGGCGTGGTACGGGGTTGGGGGAGCTGCGATTTTTTGGGCCTTCACAGGATGTGAACTTCAAAGCTTCGCTTTGCCCAAAAAACGCAGCAGCGTTGGATTTTACAGGAAGTAAAATCCAACAGCGGTCCCCCAACCCCGTACCACGCCCGGCAATCGCGTCACGCCTGCCTCATGCACGCCCTAAATGATCGAAATAACTTCCTTCGGTTTCGGATGCGCCGCAAGAGCCGCAAGCAGCGAATCCGCGAGCTGATCGCAAATCGGGTCGTCGATCTCTTCCACGCGTCCTTCGTCCGCGAGCCGAGCCTTCTCCGGATCGATCGGAATGCGCGCGAGCACCGGCGCGCCCGCAAGTTCCGAAACCTTATCGGCATACGAAGGCCCGAAGATCTCATACTTCGTGCCCGTATCGGGCGCGACGAAGTATGACATATTCTCGACGACGCCGAGAATATGTTTCTTGAGCTGGTGCACCAGGTTCGCCGCTTTGCGAACGATCATGGTCGCGAGCGCCTGCGGCATCGTTACCAGGACGACGCCGTCAACCGGAAGCGATTGCAGAATCGTGAGCGGTGCGTCCGAGGTGCCGGGCGGCAGATCGATCAGCAAGAAATCGAGATCGCTCCACAAGACCTGTTCGTAGAATTGACGGATGACGCCCGAAAGAATCGGGCCGCGCCAGATCATCGCGGTGTCTTCTTTATCCGTCAGCAAGTTTGCGCTGACGACTTCGATGGCGCTGCGCGTGATGGCTGGAACCATCAGCGGCTGCGCTTGGCCTTTATCGTTTTTGACCGTGGGGTCGGCTTCGATGGCGAGCGGCGTGCGCAAACCGAAGAGCTTGGGAATCGAGGGGCCGGTAATATCGCCGTCGAGGATGCCGACCGTGAAGTGCTTGCGGCGCAGGCCGATGGCGATCAGCGCCGTCACCAGCGATTTTCCGACGCCGCCTTTGCCGGACATGATCGGGATGACGTATTTGATGCGGGCGCGGCCGTTGAACGAACCGGGAGCGCGGCGAGCGGGCGTGCGATCTTCGTTGCTCACGAGCGGCACGAAGCCCGAGAGACGCGCCTGCGTGAGGGCGGCGATCACCGGCTCGACGCGCAGGCCGTGCGCTTTTGCGCCCTGTGCGACGGTCTCGTATTTGCTCACACCGCAGCCCGAGCAGCCCAAGCCGAATTGGGTGAGGACCTCGGCTGCGATCGGGAGCGCGGCGACGAGTTCCTCGATGTTCGAATCGGGGGATATCTGGATATCGATGTGCGGCATAGCCCCTCTATTCAACACCACTTTCGCCGTTTGCTGTACCGCCAAAGCCTCAGATGCAGGGCAGGCAGCCAAAGGGCGCTCCGAGAACCAGCGAGCCGTGATGTCTACCGATACCGCCCTTCCCAGTATCGCTCGCGCGCAGGCCGTGCTTGCCGGAGGCTGCGATTCGCCCGTGCGTTCCTGTTGGGGCGTGGGCGGGCCGATGTTCGTGCAGGAGCGAGCGGAAGGCGCTTATGCGTACGATGAGGCCGGGAAACGCTATATCGACTACGTGATGGCGTATGGGCCGCTGCTCTTCGGGCACACGCATCCGGCGCTGACCGCCGGCCTGGACGAGCTTGCCAAGAACGGGTTCGTGTGGGGTACGACGCACCCCGAAGAGGTTCGGTTAGCCGAGCGCATTCGCGAGCACTTGCCCTCGATGGAGCGGATGCGCTTCGTTTCGACCGGGACCGAGGCGGTCATGAGTGCGGTTCGCGTCGCGCGAGCGTACACGCGGCGTACGCTGGTGCTGAAGTTCGCGGGAAATTATCACGGCCACTCCGATTTTGCGCTGCTCGATGCCGGCGCATCGGCGCATACCTCCGACGCGCAGGCGAGCGGCATTCCAGAGGGCGTCATGCGCGATGTCGCGGTCGCGCGCTATAACGATCTCGATTCGGTCGACGCGTTGCTGGCCGGGCGCGAGCACGAACTCGCGGCGATCATCGTCGAGCCGGTCGTGGGCAACATGGGCTACGTCACACCGGTTGACGGCTTTCTGCGCGGCTTGCGCGAACGCGCGGATGCGTTCGGCGCGGTGCTGATTTTCGACGAGATCATTACGTGGCTGCGTCTGGGGCTCGGCGGCGCGCAGGCGAGCGCCGGTATCGCGCCCGATATGACCACGATCGGGAAAATCATGGGTGGCGGCGTTCCGATCGCCGCCTTTGGCGGACGGGCCGGCGTCATGCGGGTTCTCGCGCCGGAGGGCTCGACGTTTACCGGGGGCACGCACGGCGGCAACCCGTTCTCGGTTGGAATGGCCCACCGCGTCTTGGACGTATTGGAAACCCATCCGGAGTACTACTTGCAGATGCGTGGGCTCGCGATGCGCTTGGCCGACGGTATTCGCGGCATCTTCGCCGATCGAGGCCTGCCGTATGCGGTGGTGCAACACGAGTCGATCGTAGACTTTAAATTTCGGGCGGGTCCGCCGACGCGCAATTACGATGATGCCCGGCGTGCGGATAAGCAGGCATACGCCGGCTACTATCACGCCATGCTCGCGCGCGGTATCTTGCTGCCGCCCTCGCAGAATGAGGTGATGTTCGTCTCCACCGCGCACACCGAGGCCGACATCGACGCGACCCTCGCGGCGATCGCTCAGAGCCTGCCGGGATAGTCGCGACGGCGCAACTTGCCGATGGCCGGGGCGGTCCAGTTTGTTATGAAGCAGAGAACACTTGGTTCCCAGGGCCTGGCCGTATCGGAGATCGGCTTGGGCTGCATGGGGATGTCCGAATTCTACGCCGGGCGCGACGACGTGGAGTCGATTGCGACCATCCATCGCGCGATCGATATCGGCGTGACCTTTCTGGATACGGCCGATATATACGGGCCGTTCAAAAACGAGGAGCTTGTGGGGCGCGCGATCGCGAATCGTCGCGACCGGGTCACGCTCGCTACGAAATTCGGGAACGTGCGTGGGACCGACGGGTCGTTCAAAGGCGTCAATGGCCACCCGGACTACGTGCGCGCGGCATGCGATGCATCGCTCAAACGCTTGGGCGTCGCACATATCGACCTGTATTACCAGCATCGCGTCGACGCAACCGTGCCGATCGAAGAGACCGTCGGCGCGATGTCCGAGCTGGTCGCGGCCGGTAAGGTGCGCTTCTTGGGGCTCTCGGAAGCGGCGCCGGCGACGATTCGCCGCGCGCACGCGGTGCACCCGATCAGCGC
>DATKQG010000088.1 GCA_035532835.1 Candidatus Dormiibacterota bacterium | reverse complement strand
TTCGCGCGGCGAATGCAATGACGCACGCGCATACGCTGCCCGTCGTGAACGCGCCGGCACGCGTGGCGCGCACCGCCCGCGTCGACGTGAGCGAACGGTGCGCGCGGATACCCGGCGTCGTGGCGCCGCGCACGCGGCTGATCGCACGCGAGCGATTTGCAGCGGAGTGCGAATTACCGACGCTCGTGCGGTCGCCCGGATTCCACACCGGCGAGCATTTCGAGCGCATCGAGAGCGCGGAGGGGATCGCGGCCGCGATCGCCGCCCTCCCCGGTGAAAACCTGCTGGCGATCGAACCGCTCGACGCGCGCGGCGTGGATGGGCGCGTGCGAAAGTATCGCGTTATCGCGATCGACGGCGAACTCTATCCCGTGCACTTGGCGGTCGCATCGCATTGGAAAGTGCACTATTTCACGGCCGACCTCATGCACGAGGCGATCTATCGAGAAGAAGAGCGAGCCTTCCTGAACGACATGGCCGGCACGCTGGGCCTCGCGGCCGTTGCCGCCTTGCGCGAGATCGCGAGCGCGTTGGGTCTCGAGTATGCGGGCATCGATTTTGCGCTGGACCCGCGGGGACGCATCTTACTCTTTGAGGCGAATGCGACGATGAAGATCGTTCCGCCGGATGCCGGCCCGGAACGCGCCTATCGGAGCGCGCCGGTAAAACGCGCCTTAGCCGCCGCTCGCGCCATGGTTCTGCGGCGGGCCGTAGCCGCCGCCGCCGGGCGTGCGCACGACGATCCGATCGCCGGGCAGTAGCGCGAAGCTCGTCTTCGCGGGTACGCTACTCCGTTCGCCGCCGGCGCGTTCGCGCTCGTGTGCGCCACAGGCACCGGCGCCGCCGCCCAACGCACCCGGCGGAGCGACGGTGTGGCGTTCGGCCAGGAGCGTCGCGCGCGCGCGTCCTTCGGTAAGTTCCAGCGCGCGAACGAGGCCGTTACCGCCCCGATAGCGCCCGTTACCGCCGGTTCCCTCAACGATTTCGTAGCGCGTTACGCGCAGCGGAAAGTCGCGCTCGATGGCCTCGATCGGCGTGTTGAGCGTGTTCGTCATATGGCATTGGATGGCGTCGATGCCGTCGGCGTCGGGGCGCGCGCCCATGCCGCACCCGTTGGTCTCGTAGAACGACCACGCGCTGCCGTCCGCGCGCGTGCCGCCCAGCATGACGTTGCTCATCGTCCCGCCGCTGCACGCCGGGACGCGCTCCGGCGCGGCCAGGGCGAGCGCTTGCAGCACGACGTCGGCGTTGCGCGTACTCGTCTCGACGTTTCCTCCGGCCACCGGCGCCGGGCGACGCGGGTTGAGTAACGAGCCGATGGGAACGCTCACGCGCACCGGCCGAAAACAGCCTTCGTTCATGGGAATGGCCGGATCGGTTACGGCGCGTAGCGCGTAGTAGATGCCCGAGAGCGTCACGCCGTACACGGCATTGAGCGGAAACGGCAACTCCGGCGAGGTGCCGGTGTAATCGAAGTGCGCCTCACCGTCCCGCAGCGTCATTTCGAGCGCGATGTGAATGCTTGGGAACCCTTCCCGATCCTCCATCACGTCGCTGCTGCGATACGTGCCGTTTCCCAATCCGCGCAGCGCCGCGCGCATGCGCCGTTCGCTATTATCGAGCGCGTGTGCGACGGCGCGCTCGACGACGGGCTCGCCGTAGCGTTCGTAGAGTTCCAAGACGCGCCGTTCGCCGATCGCATTGCCGGCGATCTGCGCCCGCAAATCGCCGGTTCGAGCCTGAGGCGTTCGCGAGTTTGCGCGGAAAATCTCCATCGTGTGCTCGATCGGGCGATCGTCGCGCACCAAACGCATCGGCGGTACGATCAGCCCCTCGGCGAAAAGATCCGGCGCATCCGCCGACATGGAGCCCGGAACCATGCCGCCAACGTCGGTGTGATGGGCTTTATTCGCGGCGTATCCGATCAGCGCACCCTCGCGCACGATCGGCCGAATCACGGTGACGTCGTTGAGGTGCGTGCCCGAGAGGTAGGGATCGTTGACGACCCACATATCGCCGCACTCCATGCGTTCGCCGCTCCGTTCGATCTGCGCGAGCGTCGCGCGCAGCCCCCACGGGAGCGAGCCTAAATGCACGGGAATGTGCTCGGCTTGCGCGATGAGGCGGCCGTGACGGTCGAAGAGCGCGCACGAATGGTCCAAGCGCTCTTTGATGTTCGGCGAGTAGGCGCTATTGCGCACGGCAATGCCCATCTCTTCGCTCGCGTACACCAGCGCGCTCGCGATGATTTGCGTCGTAATCGGATCGTCGGCGTTCATCGTCGCTCCAAGAGGAGTGCGTCCCCGTCGCTGCGCAGATGCCAGCCGCCGGGGACGTAGGTGCAACTATCGTCCTGCTCGACCAGGACGGGGCCATCGAGCGCGGTGCCGAGCCCGAGCGCCGAGCGCTGATACACGGGAATGGATTCGTAGCCGCTGCCGGTCCATGCCGAACGCATCGTCGCTGCAGCGGTCGCTTCGCTCGGGAGCGGCGGTCGCGTTGCCGCGCCGGGCGGGAGCATCGTCGCCGTTGCGCGGAGCCGAAGCGTTACCACCTCGATCGACTCCTCGGAGACGCTGTAGCCGTACCGGCGATCGTGGGCGGCGTGAAAATCGGAAGCGATTGCGGATACCGACGATGCGGCGGCGATCTCGAGTTCGAAGCTCTGCCCGCGATAGCGCGCGTCGTACGTTCGCGAGAAGGCGATGCGGTGCGGATCGGCACCCTGTTCGAGCAGGCTCGCGTGAGCGGCGCGTTCCATCGCGATAAATCGTGCCTCAAGGCCGGAGGCTTCGATGCCCTCCAGCGTGAGCAGGAGCGGTTCGACCGCGCTGACGCGCAGGTCCGCAACCAGCAACCCATCCGCGCAAAAAACGCCGGGCCGCGACGGAATGACGATGTGGGTGATGCCGAGTTCTTCGGCGACGGCGCAGGCGTGCAAAGGGCCATTGCCGCCGAAAGCGACGAGCGTGAAATCGCGCGGATCCAAGCCGCGTTCGACCGTGACGATGCGCAACACTTTGGCCATGTCGGCATCGACGAGTCGCACGATGCCGTAGGCGCACGCATCCGGCGTGAGGCCTGCGCGCTCCGCCAGCATGGCGACGGCGCGTCGCGAACGCGCGGCGTCGATAGGAAAGGTTCCGCCCGCGAGATGGGTCTGCGGCAGCCGGCCGAGCACGAGGTTCGCATCCGTGACCGTCGCGCGCTCGCTCTTGCCGTAACATGCGGGGCCCGGGTCGGCGCCCGCCGATAGCGGGCCGACGCGCAGGCTCCCGGCATCGTCGATCCAGGCGATCGTGCCGCCGCCGGCGCTGACTTCCGCGAGATCGACAAACGGGAAACGAACGGGATAACCGCTCCCCTTCACCGCTCGCCCGCTGTGCGTTCGTCCGGCGGCTTCAAATTCGTTGGCGAGGATTACGCCCCCGTCGATCGCCGTGCCGGCTTTGGCCGTGGTGCCGCCCATGTCGAACGAGAGGACGCGATCGATGCCGCGGGTACGGCCGAGGTGCGCGGCGGCGATGACGCCGCTCGCGGGCCCGCTCTCGATCATCCGTAACGGATGCGCAGCGAGATGCGAGGCTGCCGCCATGCCCCCGTTACTCTGCATCACGAACAGCGGGGCATCGATCTCGCGCGCCTGTAGCGCGAGCGAGAGGCGCGAGAGATAGGCTTGCACGATGGGCAGCAGCGCCGCGTTGACCAGGGTCGTCGAGAAGCGTTCGTATTCGCGATACTCGGGGTCCGCAACCGACGAGCAGGTGACCGGCAGTTCCGGAAACGCCGCCGCGACGGCGTTCGCCAAGCGCCGCTCGTGCTCGTCGTTCGCATACGCGTGGAGCAGACCGATCGCTACGGCGGCGACGTCGCGATCGCGCAGGAGCGCGATCGCCCGCGCGATCTCCGCATCGTCGAGCGGCTCGATGGCTTGGCCGTCGTATCCCATCCGCTCGCGGATGCCGATGCGATCCTCGCGAGCGACCAGCGGCGTCGGGCGCTGGACCGAGAGGTTATAGACTTCGCTGCGGTTCTGCCGGCCGATCTCTATGACGTCGCGGAAGCCCGCGGTCGTGAGAAACGCGATGCGCGGAAGCTCGAGATACATTTGGCCGAGCAACGCGTTGGTCGCGATCGTCGTAGCGTGCGCGAGGTACTCGATCCGCGGCCGCGTATCGAAGCGCGCAAACAGCGCATCGAGCGCATCGAGTACGCCGCGCTCGGGCGCGCGCGGCGTACTCGGAACCTTGATCGCATCGCTGCGGCCGGTGTCGATATCCAGCGCGACCAGATCCGTAAACGTTCCACCGACATCGATGCCGACGCGTAGCGTTGCCATTGGGCTGCGCTTCGCGTCAGCTACAGGCGTATCCGGCTTGCGGGGCGGAATACCCGGGGGTCGGAGGTATACATGCGTCGTTTCGCCTTTTTGGGGATCGTCTTGATCGCTGCCGCTTGCTCTGCGCCCGGGCCGCAGACGCATCCGGTCGCGCGCGAGCGCGTGGCGCGCGTGTCGGCGCGGGATCTGGGCGTTCTGCATTGGCGTTGGATCGGGCCCGCGGTGATGGGCGGCCGGCTCGATACGGTCGCCGGCGTCGCGGGAGACCCGCGCATTATCTACCTCGGTCATGCATCGGGCGGTCTCTACCGTTCGACCGACGGCGGCATGACGTTCGATGCGATCTTTCACGCCGGGACGTCGAGCAGTATCGGCGCGCTGGCGGTGGCGCCGTCCGATCCGCGGGTCGTCTACGCCGGTACCGGGGAGGGTTTTCCGCGCAATACGGCCTCGCCCGGCGACGGCGTGTTCGTTTCGCGCGACGCCGGAAAAACGTGGCGTGCAGCCGGCTTGACCCGCAGCGAACACATCGCAAAGATCGCCGTCGATCCGTCCGATCCGCGCGTGGCCATCGTCGCGGCGATGGGACCCGAGTGGACGCCGGGCGGAGAGCGTGGCCTCTATCGGACGAGCGACGGAGGGGCGCATTGGACGCGCGTGCTCTACGTCAATCCGACCACGGGCGGCAGCGACGTTACCTTCGATCCGGCGGATCCCAGCATCGTCTATGCGGGCACGTTCGATTATCTGCGACGGCCGTGGACGTTCCGCGGGGGCGGCGTGGGAAGCGGCCTCTACCGCTCGACGGACGGCGGCCGAACGTGGACGAAACTCACCGATCCCGCTCTCCACAACGGTCTGCCCGGCGGTACGATCAACCGCGTCGGCGTCAGCATCAGCTTTCACCATCCGAACGTGATCTACGCGCTCGTTCCGACCAAGCATGGCGTCCTCTATCGCTCGAACGACGGCGGCGCGCACTGGAAGCTCGTGAACGCGAGCGGCAACCTGAATTTCCGGCCGTTCTATTTCTCGCAGGTGCGCGCGGATCCGAATGACCCGCGGCGCGTCTACGTCGTTTCGGGCGAGCTCAAGGTCTCGAATAACGGCGGCAAAACGTTCAAGAGCATCGACGCTGGCGGCGACAATCACGATCTCTGGATCGATCCGACGCAGAGCGGCCGCCTTCTGCTGGGCAGCGACATGGGATTCGATCTCTCGGTCGACGCTGCGAAGACCTGGAGCTACATCAACACGATGCCGTTCGCGCAAATCTATCGCGTCGGTTACGACCGTGCGCTGCCGTATCACGTGATGGGCGGGATGCAGGATCACGAGGTATGGTGGGGGCCGAGCAGTCTGTGGAATCAAGCCGGCGTAAGCGGCGGCGACTGGCGGAATATCTCGGATTGGGGCGACGGGCAGTACGCCATGGCCGACCCGCGCGATGCGAACGTCATTTACGAAGATACGCATTTCGGCGATTTGGTGCGGCGCAATCTTGCAACCGGCAGCGCGCGATACATCTCGCCCCAACCGGCGATCACCTTCGGCACCGGGGTGGGCAGTTTCCGTTACCGCTTCAACTGGAGCGCGCCGCTCCTCATCTCGCACCACGATCCCAACGTGGTGTATTTTGGCGCGAACGTGCTGTTTAAAACCACGGACGAAGGGCAGACGTGGACCGCGATCAGCCCCGACTTGAGCCAACCTTGCCCCAAGCGGCTGCTCGGCCCTAGCGGCGGCCCGCTCGGGCACGACAACACGAATTCCGAATCGTACTGCACGATCTATGCGATCTCGCAAGATGCGCGCGACGCGCAGACGCTGTGGGCCGGAACCGACAACGGAAATCTCGATATCACGCGAGACGGGGGAGCGCACTGGACCAACGTGATTGCCAACGTGCCGGGCCTGCCGAAGCATGCGTGGGTATCGTGCCTCCACGCGTCGCCGACGCAAGCCGGCGTCGCCTACGCGTGCTTCGACCGGCATCGTTTCGGCGACCAGCGCCCGTACGCATACGTTACCAGCGACTACGGCAAGCATTGGACGTCGATTGCTTCCGGTCTCTCCGGATACGTCGACGTCGTGCGTGAAGACCCGCGGCAACCGAGGCTGCTCTTTGCCGGTACCGAACGCGGCGTTTTCGCCTCGTTCGACGCGGGCGCGCATTGGTTGGATCTGCGGTTGGGGATGGATCACGTCCCCGTGTACGATCTGGCGATTCAACCGGATGCGAACGATCTGATTCTTGGGACGCACGGGCGAGGTTTTTACATTCTCGACGACATCACGCCGCTGGAGGGGCTGGCGCACGCCGCCGCGCAGGGCGTCCAACTCTTCACGCCGATGCCGGCGTATCGATACGTACCGCGCCCCGATGGGGGAACGGGCCGCGGCGCCTTCGTCGCGGATAACAAACCCTACGGCGCGATTATTTCATACTATCTGGCTCCGCGAACGGCGGCCAAGCCGTCCGCTCCGCAGCACGCGCGCACCCG
>DATKQG010000087.1 GCA_035532835.1 Candidatus Dormiibacterota bacterium | reverse complement strand
AGTTTGGCCAATAATTCCTCTTCATCTTTAAAAACCAGATACAAGTAATTCAGCAGGGACGCATCTGCCTGATGAGGTTTCAAATAGTACTCCTGCCAATTGCCCTCCCATAGGTCGCAAAATTTTTGTTTCTTAAATAATGTCTGCATTGATAAATATTAAAAACCCCAGAATTGTTATTTGTACGTGCGACAGTAACAAACAAGAATAGCCTGGGGCTTTTGAAGCTCCTACACGAGTGTAGGAAATGCGTATCACTACCCTCTATTGTTACCATCGCTTTACTAATATAGTAAAAAATAACCGACTTCGTAACATGTCGTAGTAAAGCTATAGCGCAATATCTGTTTATGGTTCTATGTTGGCTTTCGCGCAACTAGCCGACGTGGTGAACGGTGGTTCCACGTCGGCTTCCTTTGATAATCAAGTAACGTAGATAGTTCGCGATGCGGTTGCCGATGCGAAGTGGCGACGAGAATCAATGCTACACCTGTTCGATATTCGAACATCCGAAATAAGCATTTGTAAATTGCCGCATATTATATAGTAATCGATTCGTGCCCGAGTATTCGCGCAATAGTAAATTACTTTAGCAATCCGCTTGACGCAACCGTCCCATTGGTAATAATAGGGACGGTCAATGCAAATTGAAATACACACCCCTTAAGGACGCGGGATAATACATGGAAACGAAGGGAATTATAAGAACTCTTTAATGGTCCTGAAAATCAAAGACGTAGCGCGGGCCCTTAATTGCTCCGAAAAGACCGTTCGGGGCCTAATAGAGCGTGGTCGCCTCCGGGCCGTAAACTTGTGCCCTGGCTCTCGGCGCGGGGCCTTGCGGTCCCAGAGGAGGCCGGAAAACGAACTAAAAATAGAAACGATGACGATTGGTGTCTTTTCCCGGAAACTGCTTCGACGACTGCAGCATTTGACATCATTGCGTTAAGCAACGCCCGCCGTGCGGGACACGGTCGGAGAAAGGCAATCCGGCTTTGCGTGCCGTCACCAATCGTTATCGTGCGCCCATCGTTAACCGCGCCATAAACGCGGGACCGGATGGGCTTTCAATGCCCCTCTGCAGGGGACACGCCTCGGCGCTTATCTTGCGATGCTACCGGAGGTAGTAACTTCGGCAGCATTCCTGCCGTCGTTCATCCATATCATAGTGCGTTTTTTCGTTGGGCTAACATCTGAAAAAACTAATTTTGCTTTGGCGACAATTATATAGCACTCGATTTGTGCTCGAGTATTTTACTAACATTTTTTTTTATTTCGAGGTGTTCAGAAACATGTGCTAATAGCCTATATATAACGAGTATGCGTGAGTCACAGTTACCGCAGGGTAACACTTCAATCATTAGCGCTAAAGAAGCGCAGCTTATTTTACGTTGTGGACCAACCACTTTTTACACCGTAGTACTGAAGAGCGGGCTATTAACTCGCATTCGGCATGGTAGATTGAATTATTATAGTAAAAAGAAGGTTCAGGACCTGGCCGAAAAGGGCTGGTGGCAATCGCACGCGTAGGAGTTAAGTATGGCTAGAAAAGACGGCTCCCAATCTATCGGCAAGCACCCCCTGAAGCCCGGGTACTACCGTGGCCGGGTATACCATGCGGGCAAAACCAGGTGGTTTGTCGGCACCAGGAAGGCTGAGGTCCAACGCCAGATAGACGGTTTTGTTGAGGAGCAGCGCGAGGCTAATCTGCCCCCTGGGACTGTAGGGGAGTATTTGCGCTCCTGGTTCGAGATGATAAGTCCGAATTGCAGAATTACTTATCGGGCTTTTGTCACTTCTACTTTAAAGACCCACGTTTACGGGCAAGCAGTCGAAAAAATCCAGATTAGCCAGTTGACCTCTGCGGAAATAATCACTTATTTTGACAGCCGTCGTAAGGCTGGAGCTTCGGAACAAACGCTATTTCGAATTTATAAAACGCTTCATGCGGCCTTTGAAGTAGGCGTCGAACTTCGTAAATTCAAATTTAATCCGATTAAATTACCGAAGCAGGTTAAACCGCAAAAGCCTAAGTTTTCGAACGTCGAGGCTTTTAGTCCAGAGGATGAATTGAAACTATTGAATTACGTGGCCGGGAAGCCTTGGGAAGCTTTGATACGTTTAGCTTTAGATTCCGGGGCTAGAGAAGCCGAACTTCTCGGTTTACAAAAAGTCGATTTAGCGGGTAATAAAATGCTAATTCGTCGGACCTTGAATACCGTGGTTGGTGGGCCTGTGCTAGAGGACCTAACCAAGACGGACGCCTCTCACCGGGAAATACAACTAGCGCCTTCGACGGTGGCCGTTTTGCGAAAGCACCTCGCAGCCAACCTCCGAAATGCTGGGTTCGTGTTCGCCAAGGCCACCGGGGAGCCGTGGGACCGCCGCGACTTCAATCGCGCTTGGACTGCTCTGCTTAAAGAGGCCGAGCTCCCGCACTCCCACTTTCATGCCCTCCGGCATACCTGTGCCACCCGGCTGTTGCGGGACGGGGCGTTCATCGTCGCTGTGAGCAAACGTCTAGGCCATGCCAAGCCGTCTATCACCTTGGATACCTACAGTCACGCGATACCCGAGGACCAGGGGGCTCTAGCTGCGCGTTTCGAGGCCCTGGTAGCGGGTTCAGGGTTGACCTGATACTTAGGCCTTGGCAAACCGCTTCAGACCCCTCTACGGCCCTGCAAAGGGCTATTTTCTTTTAGGCTCTTGGGATACGGTTTTCAGAAGGTGAGATACAAAGTGAGATACATTCACTTTCGCAACGCTCGAAAATCGGCACATTCAAAAAAGAGAAAAGCCCCGCAAACGTAGTGTTTGCAAGGCTTTCCGGGTTGGTGCGCAAGACTGGACTCGAACCAGCACGCCGTTGCCAGCGCTAGCACCTCAAGCTAGTGCGTCTACCAATTCCGCCACTCGCGCACAGAGGTACATGGAGCCGCCCGGTGGGCGGCAACCGATAGATAGTATCCCCTACCTCATGTTCGGGTCAAGTGCATCGCGCAATCCGTCGCCGATGTAGTTGATCGAAAGGACCGTTAGCAGGATTCCTACACCCGGGAAGACGGCCGCCCACCATGCCGTCTGTAGCGTCGCTTGCGCGTTGGCCAGCATGTTGCCCCACGACGCCGTCGGCGGCTGAATGCCGAAGCCTAGATACGAAAGGGTGGACTCCAGGACGATGACGTTGGCGACGTCGAGCGTCGCCTGAACGATGATCGGCGCGATCGCATTGGGCAAGAGGTGGCGGAAAATGATCCGCATGTCGTTGTTGCCCAGCGCCCGCGCGGCCTCCGCGAACTCGCGTTCGCGCAGCGTCAGGAACGAAGCGCGCACCAAGCGCGCGACGTTCGGCCAGGATAAAGCACCGATGATCAGCACGATCACGCCGAAGTTCAGGGCCGCCTTCGACGAGCTCGCCGCCACGATGGCCGTGAGGACCAAGAGCAGCGGCAGGAGCGGGATCGAGAGAAAGACGTCGGTGATGCGCATGATGACGTAATCGATCCAGCCGCCGTAGTACCCGGAGATCGCTCCCAGGAACGTGCCGATCACCACTTCCATCACTACCGCAAAGACGCCGACCGTGAGCGAGATCCGCGCGCCGAAGAGCAAGCGGGAGAGCAGATCGCGCCCTACTTCATCGGTTCCAAGCAAGTGCTTGGCGCAAAGCGAGCCGTCCACGAAGCACGGCGGCAGCGGATTGCCGAGCCAGTGCACGTTGTCGATGGCGTTCGGATCGAACGGCGCGAGCCATTTAGCGAAGACTGCCGCCAGCACGATCAGCGTGAGCACGACAAAGCCCGCAACGGCGAGCCTATGCCGGCGCAGACGCGTCCAAAACGTCACCTTGGTCGATTGAAAGTCGTCCTCTTGGAAGACGTTCGGTTGAACTGGAAGAGTGGTTGCCATACGTCCCCTAGTCGTACTTCACGCGCGGATCGAGCCACGCGTAGAGCACGTCCGCCAAAAGATTCGAAAAGACCACGAAAAATGCGAGGATGAGCAAGTAACCCATCATCAAGGCGATGTCGCTTTGCTGGAGCGCATTGTAGAACATACGTCCGGCGCCCGGCCACGCAAAGATCGTCTCAGTAACGATCGCGCCGCCCAGCACGCCGGGCAGCGAGAGTGCGAGGATCGTCACGACCGGAATCAGCGCGTTCTTCAATCCATGCTTGAAGAGGATGGTAGTAAAATCCAAGCCCTTCGCAGCGGCGGTTCGCATGTAGTCGGTCTTCATCACCTCGAGCAGCGACGAGCGCATGAACCGGCTGTAGAGCGCCAGCGAGAGCAACGAGAGCACGATCACCGGCAGAACCAAATGCGAGAGCCGATCGCCCAAGTTAAACGCATCCATACTCGACATACCGGCCGACGGCGTTTGAATGATGTAACCGAACGGCAGCGGGATGCCGTGCACCGCAAAGAGCAGTTGCAGCATCAGCGCAAACCAGAACACCGGCATCGACTGGCCGAAAAAGGCCAGCGTCGTGATGAAGTAATCGGCGAACGAGTACGGCTTGATCGCCGAGAAGATCCCGGCCGCGAGGCCGATCACGACCGAGAGGATGAACGAGGCGCCCATCAACTCCAGCGTCGCGGGGAGACGCTCGAGGATCGCCTGCATCACCGGCTGCGAGTTACTGGTCGAGTACCCGAAGTTGCCTTGCAAGACCTGACCGAGCCACTTGAAGTAGCGCACGATCGTCCACAGCCAATCCGGCACGCCGGCCGGCGGGGTGAGCCCGAGGTTGGCCTTGAGGCGCGCGATATCGGCCGGGGTGATGTGCGGATTCTGAAGATAGGGCGCTAACGGCCCGCCCGGCGCGTTGTTCAAAATGATGTACAGAATGAACGAAATCAGCAACAGGAGCGGAATCGACTGCAGCGTACGCCGCACCACGTAGTTAAACAGGGATAGTGCCCTCCAACAAACCGGGCCTAGTTACGAAGCCCGGGCCCGCATACCCTCCGGGCCACGAAGCGGGCAGTCAGGCGGCCGCGAGCTTCCGCAGGCCGAGAATTTCGCGCGCCTGGTCGGGGGTGGCCACGGCTCGTCCGGCCTCTTGCGCTATGCGGACAACGCGAGCGACCAGCTCCTCGTTCCGCGCCAAGCGGCCCTTACTGTAATAGAGGTTATCCTCCAATCCGACCCGGACGTGCCCGCCCATCGCGATCGCCACCATGGCAAGCGGCAACTGCTGGCGTCCGATCCCTGCCACCGTCCAAGTGCAGCCCGCCGGGAGATCGTCCACGAGCTCGCAGAGGTTTTGAACCGTCGCCTCCAAGCCGCCGGGAACACCGAGGACGAAGTCGGCGTGCTGCGGGAGCGTGAGGACGCCCTCGCTAGCCAGGCGGCGCGCGTTCGCGAGGTGGCCCTTATCGAAAATCTCCAGCTCCGGCTTCACGTCGTACTCGTGCATCTTTGCCAGAATGCCGCGCATGATGGGGAAGCTGTTTTCAAAGATGTCGTCGCCGAAGTTGACGCTGCCGCATGTGAGCGTCGCCATTTCGGGACGCAATTGCAAGATGCTCGATCGCTCCTGCGGCGTCATCCCGATCGCACCGCCCGTGGAGAACTGCACGATCAGATCGCTCTGCGCTCGGATCGCGGCGAAGGCTGCGCGGAAACGCTCGACGTCGTGCGTGTTCGTCCCGTCGTCGTTGCGGCAATGCACGTGAACCATCGAGGCGCCGGCCTCGCGAATCGCGGCAGCGGTCTGCCCGAGTTGTTCCGGAGTAACGGGCAGGTGAGGCGTCTGGTCGGGCATGATCTCGCCCCCGACCGGCGCGCAGGTGATGATGAGCGGTTCCATGCCCCGGACTTCTCCCCGCAGCCCGCAGGCTACTCCGGCCGCGGCTTTGCGGCCTTGGCGATGGCGACTGTGTACGCGGTAGTCAGCGCGAGCACCAGCACGGAAAATCCGACGATTGTCGGGATAAAACCGGGCGAAAGCGTTCCCCGGGCACTGGAGACCAACTGCCACTCTATGGCGGCAAATCCTACTCCTAGCGCCGCCTTGGTAACCAAAACCATCTCGCGTTTCAACGCATTAACGGCAGCGCGGTTCTCCGGAGTAATCGTGATTTTCATCGGCAGGTTCACCCGCGGTTGCGCCGAGCTCGCCGCGAAACCACTCACGAGATATGTAAATGCGCCGCATGCGGGCAACAGGAGGAGCGAGAGTTTTGAACCGTATCCCACTCCATCCGGTCCAAAATGCACGGCGATGGAATCGGGAAGTGTGCCGAGCCCCCAAGCGGCAATAGCGATCTGCGCCAGCGTTCCAAGGATCGCCAGCGATTCAAGTGCTGCACGGCGAGAGTTCATATACGGGCCTCTACTCCCGATGCCGGCTCCGGGTTACACCTGTGATTGCAAGCGTTTCCCCGGTGCCGTCGAATACTTGAAGTACATGGCAGACGCGTCGGACGCCTTCAAAGGCCGGGCGGAGAAACGCCGCACAAGCATGACGGCACACGTCGCCATTCAAAGGCCGAGGCGGCGGCATTCGAACGCGCCGAGGCGATTTGGCCCTTAGTCTGCGAGATCTTTTTGGCCCAAGGCGGCGATCCCGATGAACTCCGATTTGACCGATCTGTTGCGCGCCTAGAACGCAGAAGGCGCTGAGTAATTGCTCGCTACGGCTGACTAAAGGCGGCGCTCGCCGCTGCGATCAGGGCCTCGTCCAGGCCAAGCAACGCCGCAAGAGCGATCGCATCCGAGCGTTCTTCGCCGGGCCCGTTCACCTGGGCAATGGTGTAGTCCATCGAATCCGCTAGTGCGGCCAGCGCCGCATGCAGGTCGGCCGTTGCGGGGCGATGCGGGATCCCGCGCAGGCCGCGTACCGCGAGATGCGTCGCGCCCGTCGCGCCGGCGATTCCGCCGAGATGCGTGGCCACGATGCCGCAAACGCCGCGCTCGCGCAAACGCTCGATCACCGCAATCAGGAGCGCCTTGCCTTCGTGCGGGGTGGTCGTCCGAGCAAACTCATCCACAAGCAACAGTCTTCGCTGCGCTCCGCGTGCGAAGAGATCGCGCAGTCGCACGACTTCGGTAGCGAACGAGGAGAGCAACGATCCGCGCTCGTCGTCGCCTCCGATGCCAAGCCACGCGATGTCGTCGAAGAGTCCGACGCGCGCATGCGTCGCGGGCACCGGAAGCCCGTATGCGGCGCAAAGCGCAATAAAGCCGCACGTGCGTAATGCGACGCTCTTTCCGCCCATATTCGGCCCCGTCAGCACGGCGACGCCGTCGAGTTCGAGATCGAGCGGCGTAAAGGCACGCCCGTCGCGCTCCAGCGCCTCGACCGTCGGCAGATGACGCCCGCCGCTAAACGCCATCGCCGCACGCGCGACGTACTCCGGAACCACGCACCGATAGGATTGTACGAATCGCGCCTGGGCGACCAGCACGTCGAGCGTACCCAACGCTTGCATCGCTGCGTCCAGCGCCGCCGCGCGTTCGCGCAACACCGTCGAGAGCCGTTCGCGTACGCACTCCTCCGCCTCGGCCACGCTCGCCAGCGCGCCGTCGCGGCGTTCGATCGCACCGAGCGTCGCTTCGTCGGCATCGAGTTCGCAAACGAGGTACGTTGCGGCTTCGCGAATCACGCGCATGCCGGCGGGGAGGCCGCTAGCCGGAACGTCCGCGCGCATGACAATGAATTCGTTGCCGGAGATCTCCTCGCGACCCAGCCTCGCACAGATAGTTGCCGCAGCACGACCGCGTGCGGCATCGACCTGCGCCTGCGAACCGGTCAGGGCCTTTCGTCCTTCACCGAGTCGCGGATCGAATGCGTCCGAAAGATAGAATCCAAACGCACCCGACCGGCCCGGGTCGAGCGCTGCGACAACCTGACGCACGGCGTCGTTCGCGCACGGCTCCGCATCCACCGCGCATTCCAGGAGGGCGTCCAGCGCGATCATCGCATCGAAGCAGCGCTGCAGTTCCAGAAACTGCACGTCGGCCAGCGCTTCACCCATCGCCGCTCTTGCGAGGGCACCGGCGGCATCCGGAGCGCGGCGCAGGACATCGCGCGCGGCGTCCAGCCGCGATGGTTCGAGCGATGCCGCAACGCGCGCGATGCGCTGCGCGCACGCCGCGGCCCGGGCCTCTTCTCCCGGAGCAAACGCCCGCAGCGCCGCGAACGCGCGCAAGCCGTACTCGCTCGACGGGGTCAGGCGTACCTCCAGCCACGTACCCTCGATCGCGTGGAGCGAACTCCGGTCGATCGCCGGCCCGGCCATCACGCCGCCACCGCGCCGGCATAGACGTCGAACGTCGGCAAACCGGTCGCGGCTGCAACCGCGCGCGCAAATTCACGCGGTTCGAAAGCGCGCTCGCGACCGCTCGACGCCACCGTTACCGCCACCACCCGCAGCGGGCGTTCGCAGCGCAAGTTCAAGTGTTCGAGCGCGTAGGTTGCGGCAGGGCCCGCCATCGCGAGTTGCGTCGGATCGCGCAAAAGAATCGCGCGCCGCTCCCGTTGCGCGACCAGTTGCGAAACCATCGCCGGCGTGAGGGCCCCTTCGATCCGCACGTGTTCCACCGTCGGGTCGTATTGCGCGATACGCAGCCGGCCAACCAGCGCGCGTATTTGCGCGACCGCGTCGTCCATGGTCGAAGCCGCGTCGGCGCCGACCGAGACCACGATCGCGTCCCCGCCGCCGGCCAGCGCCGCAACGCGATCGACCGCGCCGTCGACGAGCGCATACGAGGCGTACCGCATCAAACCGGTGACCGCGTCGCGTACGCCGGATGCGGTCGGAGGCCCCACCAGCTCGTAGTAGCCGTCGTGCACGACGCGAGCGTAGAGCAGCGAACCGGCCGCGGTAACCAGCGTCGAGAGGTCGAGAATGCGGCTTGCGGGTGACTGCGGCAATACGGAACGCGCCGTCGCGATGACGGCACCGGGGCGCAGCAACAGCCGCGGTTTGGGCTGGCCGTCACCGCTGTCGATGGCCTCGCCGTCGCGTCCGATCGATGCTAGTCCAACGGTCATGCTGGCGCGAACGGTCGCCTCGTAGACCGCGCGCATCGCGACGGTCTTGCCGACGTTTTTCCCGACGCCGACGAAAAAAAGCGACGGTGCGCCGGTCGCCAGCGCCAGATCCAGGATCGCGTCCCCAACTCGCATATCGATGCGAGCCTTCGTTTAGCCGATGTGGAGCGCCTTGAGCACGATAAATGTTGCGCCCGTAAGGGCGAGGAGAATTCCGCCCAGCAGTTCGGCATGTTCGCCGATATGCACGCCCAGGCGTCGTCCGAGCGTAATGCCGGTTGCCGTTGCCGCGATGGAGACGATGCCGATCACCGCCAGAGACTCCACCAGCGGCACGTTGATGTACAGGATCGAGAATCCGATACCCAAGGAATCGAGGCTGATCGAGAGCGAGGCGATGAAGAGCCCCCACCCGCGCGACATATCGATCGGGTGGCTGGCCTCGCGCCGGCTCTCGAAGATCATAAAGCAGCCCAAGACGAGCAGCGCCACAAACCCAATATAGCCGGCAACTTCGCCAAGCAGTCTCCCGATGACCAAGCCGAGGGCGGCTCCCGCGAGATTCATCACGATCTCGGCGGTGGCGAACGCGACGCCGATCCGAATTTTTTCCTTGCGCGGGACCCCGCGGACACCGACGCCTACGCTCACCGCGAACACGTCGAGGGCAAGGGAGAGCGCGATCACAACGATTTTGATTGCGGCAGCGATAGTGATCATGGTCGGAGCTAACGCGATGGAGTGCCGGAGTACGAGTCTTTTCTGCCGGAACTTGAAAGAAGCTGGTTCACTGCCGCACGAAGCTGCGAAATCGTAAACGGCTTGTTCAGAAAGAGATTCGCCCCGGCGTTCTTCGCACGGCCGTCCATGGCATAGTTCGTATGCCCGGAAATCATCAAAATCGGCACGCCGCGCGTCCGATCCTTGGCGCGCAAGCGCTCGACCAAATCGATGCCGGAGATGCCGGGCAGCATAAAGTCGCAGATGATGATATCGAAGGGCCCGTCCCGATCGACCGAGACCAGGGCGCTCTCGGCATCGTTGCACATGATCATATCGTACGGCCCCTTCCGAAGGACCGTATCGATCAAGGTGCAGATTGCGGGATCGTCATCCGCTATGAGAACCCGCCAATTACGCTGCGCCATGCCACCGCCATTCGCGTCTATCGGCGCGCGGCCTCGCCGCCCGTCCGATACTGTTTGTAAACTTTCAGGGTGATGCGACACGTAGCGCGCTCGATCTTTCTCCTTCCGGCTGCCGGTGGGGCACCGGAGGCCGGCGCCAGGCCGGCCGACTTCGGATGGCGGATGCCTGGATTTTGTGGCCGAACGTCGTATTATAGCCCGGCAATGGCTGTACTCGATCGAATTTTTGCCCCCGATTCCACCTTTCAACGGAATTTTTTCTTTCTCGCCAAGCGCTTCGTTCCAGGCGAGAGCATCGACGCCGCGATCGGCTCCGTTCGCGACCTCAACGCGCAGCATATGAGCGCGACCCTGGATTTTCTGGGCGAGGACGTCCTCGAGCGCGACGCCGCGCTCAAGACCCGCGATGCATATATCACCATGCTCGACGCCATCCGTACCAGCGGTGCGGATACCAACGTCTCGATCAAACTCACGGCGATGGGGCTGCTGATCGACGAAGATTTTGCCCTCGATAACCTCACGCGGATCCTCGAACACGCGCAGCGCAACGCCGACCCCTTCGTACGGATCGATATGGAGGGCACGGCCGTTACCGACGCCACGCTACGCGTCTTCGAACGCGCGTTCGCAAAAAACAAGAACGTCGGCATCGTTCTGCAAGCGTACCTCAAACGCACGCCCGCCGACGTGCGGCGCGCGATCGAAATCGGCGCGCGCGTACGCTTATGCAAGGGTGCGTATAACGAGCCGGCCGAGATCGCAATCAAAGAGATGCCGCAGATTCGCGAACAGTATCTCGCGCTCGCCCGCGAATTGCTTACGAGCGGCACCTATCCCGGAATCGCGACGCACGATAAGGAACTGATCGAAGCGGTCAAGGCCGTCGCGCGCGAAGAGGGCGTCGCCTCCGACCGCTTCGAGTTCCAGATGCTCTACGGCTGTCGCCCCGGGCTCCAACGCGACCTCGTCGCGCAGGGCTATCGCATGCGAGTCTACGTGCCGTTCGGCACGCACTGGGCCGGTTATTTCTACCGTCGCGTCCTCGAGCGACGCGAAAACATGTTCTTCGCGATATCCTCGATGTTCTCAAAATAGTGCGAGCGGTCGTCCAGCGCGTCTCGCGAGCCTGCGTCAGCGTCGATGGCGAAACCACCGGCAACATCGAGGCCGGGCTCCTGGTGTTGCTCGGCGTCAGCGTCGACGACGCCGCAGCGGATGCGGATTGGATGGCCGAAAAACTGGCCAACTTGCGCATCTTCAAAGACGATCTCGGCGCGATGAACCGTTCGTTGCTCGACGTCGGCGGCGCGATGCTCTTAGTCTCGCAATTCACGCTTCTGGGCGACGCGCGCAAAGGGCGACGCCCATCGTTCATCCAGGCCGCCAAAGAGCCGCTCGCGCGCCCGCTCTACGAACGCGTCGGCGAATGCGTGAAGCGCCTAGGCATCGAGGTAGCGTTCGGATCGTTCGGCGCCGACATGGAAGTCGAACTCGTCAACCAGGGCCCCGTAACGATCCTCATCGATTCGAAGCAGTAATCCAGCCGTTGAACTGCGTTGCGTTGCGCGGAGCCCTAGCGCGAGGGTGTTTCGGGGAACGTGCGATTTTTGTGCAAAAGGCAGGATGCCGAACTTCCTTTGGAAGTTGCACAAAAACGCACGAGTAGGAGAGACGCAGGATGCGTCTCGACGAACGGTTCCCCGAAATACCCTCGCGCTAGGGCTTCGCGCAACGCAACGAACGCAACGCAACGAGCGCACGCTACAAGCGCACGTCCGCGATGCGTTCGACGCGAATGACGCGATCGGATTCGACAAGATGCGCGAGGACGTCGAATCCCGACGTCACTTGCCCGAAGACCGTGAAATCGCGGTCGAGGTGATACTGCGGCGAGAGCGTGACGTAGTATTGCGTTCCGGCCGAATCGCGGAGCGGCGTGTTCGTCTTGGAATCGTAATTCATGCCCATCGAGATTACGCCGGTGCCCTGCGCGAGCGGGTTCTCCTCGGCGCCGATCGTGTAACCGGCATCGCCGTTGCCGTCGTCGTTCGGGTCGCCGGTTTGCACGACGAAATCCGGGACGATACGGAACCAGCGGTTGTTGTCGTAGTAGCCGTGCGCGGCAACGTTGAGAAAGTTGGCAACCGTCAGCGGTGCCCATTCGGGAAAGAGCGTGACGTAGACGTTGCCCTTAGTTGTGACGATGCGCACGCGCGGATGCATGCCGGGTGCGGGCTGCGTCATCTGCGCCGCGGTGCGCGGATCGAGAAGCGGTGCATTCGGAACGCCGGCAACGCTGGGAGCCTTGGGCTTACCCGGGGCAATCGTGCGCGGCAACGCGGGCAGAGCGGCCAGCGGATCGGCGGAGAGTGCGGGGAGATGTACGGATGCGGGGATGGCCTTCCAATCGGCGGTGAAGGGTTTGCCGGCGATCGCGCGCAGCGATTCGCCGGCTTGTTCTTGGACGCGCCAAGATGGGTCGTTCAGCATCGGCAGCAGCAGCGGCCGTTCGCCGGCGCGTTTGCGCTTTCCGAGCGCGCGGACCGCCTCGATGCGTACCACATCGTCCCGGTCGCGAAGAGCGGTGCGTAAGAACGTTATGGGGAGGCGATCGGCATAGCCGCGGAAGAGACTCCACATCGCATCCCGGCGCACGGCCGGCGCGTTTCGAGCTTCGACCGCTCGCTCCAATCCGGCGGCGATGCTCGGGGCGCTTGCCTCCGCGCGAAAGAGTTCCAGCGCGATCGCCGCGCGGGACTGCACGATGGGGTCGGCATCGGCGACGAGCGTTTGAAGGAGCGCCTGGGCTGCCGCCGAGGGGTCGGGGAGGCGCTTTGCGGCTTCGTAGCGGCCCAGCGCATCGACGGCCGCGACCCGGACGGCCCCGCTTGGGTCTCGCAGGGCGGAGACCAGCGCGGGGGCATCGCTGCCCGAAGCGATGAGGCCCAGGCCGTAGATGCTCATGGCCTTAACCGCATCGCGCGGATCCCGGAGGTGCGCTTCGAGCAGGGCGACGCCGGCCGGTTGTTTGGTTCGGCCGATCGCTAGGGCTGCGCGAACCGCAATCGGCTCGTCGGCGGACGCCAGGTAGGCTGCCAGTTGCCCGCTGCCAAGCGAGCGCGCGCGCTCCAATCGGAGCATCGTCGGATAGGGGGCGGGAGCCGGTGCCGCTCCCATGACTAGCCCCGCCAATCCGAGCGTGACGATCGCCTTACGATAAAAAGAACCCCAAGCTAACACGGTACCCCCAACCAAGAGCGATGGACTTACGTTGTAGTAAGTGCAGCACCATCGCCGTCCTTCCTGGGCGGCACCAGCGATGCAGGTGAGGAACATCATGCCAGGCACCCCAGAGACCCCCAAAAAAACCGGCGGAATGTCGGTCCGTGAAGCCGGCCAAAAAGGCGGCGAAACGGTCAAAAAAAAGTACGGTCCCGAGTTCTACGAACAAATCGGACGCAAAGGCGGGCTCGCCACGAAGGAAGCCCACGGTCACGAGTTCTACGAACAAATCGGTAAGAAGGGTGGGAAGAAAGGTGGCGAAGCCACCCGCGACCGCTATGGGCCAGATTTTTACGAGCGTATCGGACAAAAAGGTGGCCAGAAAGTCAAGCAACTCATTGAAGAAGGAAAGCGCGCCGCCGCTGCGGCCGAGGAGAAACGCGCGAGCTGACGCCGCCGGTTTCGCGCTGATCGTCAGCGCGATCGTGGTGTCCTTTGGCTCGTTCGGTGCGGAACGAGCCATCGCGCTCCCCGTCACCACCCCATCGCCCGGGCCGACCGCCTCCGCATCGCCTTCGACTGCGGCGGCGCATGCTCGCGAACTGCCGTTTAACTCACCGCTCGTCTTCGTTCTCGATGGATCGATCTCGTCAAACGGCTCTAAGGCCGGCGACCGCATTCCGATCCACCTCAAAGATCCCATCGTGATCGACGGCCGGATCGTCGCGCCCGAGGGCACCCCGGGAATCGTGCGGATTCTCGGCGCGAATTCGGCGCAGATGGGAGACGTCTACGGATACGTCGACGTCTATTTCGAGCCGATCGCCCTGACTGACGGCGCGAGGCTCCCGTTGCGTTCGCCCACGACGCGCCTCTCCGTGCGCGTCACCGCCGGACATGCGTCCACGGTTGGGATCGAAGATAACGTTGAGGACGCCGTCATTCCGTTCCATTACATCTATCACGTGTTTCGCAAGGGGCAAAACTTCGAACTCGGGTCCGGTGCGCAACTCCAGGCGCGCACGCAAGCGATCGTCGCGATCGCGCCGAACGGAACGGCCGTCGTATCCACCCCGGCTCCCATCCCAATCGGCGTCCACGTCCCGCACGCAAGCTTCTCATCCTCACCCTTGGCAACGCCCGCATCGATGAAAGAGCGCGGGCCGATCGTCGAGCCGTCGATGGGTCCAGGATACCCGGCGCAGGCGCCCTCGCCGGTCACCCAGGTGACTCCCGGGCACGCTCCTATCACCCCACCACCGTCGTCATGAAGGGATCTCAACGCATGCTCGCACGCATTACTACCGCCACGCTGGCGCTCGTCCTTACCGTATGCTCCGCACTCTCGGCGGCGCAGTCGCCCTCGCCTAAGCCCCAGGGCGCGGAAGTCGCATTCGTGCAGTCGGTACAGCGCGCGCTCGCATCGCGCTATGCAACGCCTGCCGATGCCGAGCGCGACGGATACTTTCGCTTTACCAACGAGGACAGCAGCGGATCGATCAGCTACGCGAACCTGCATTGGCAGAGTAGCGACGTCGAACATCCCAGCCAGCTGTGGTACGACGTTCACGGCAACTTGCTGGGCGCCGACTATTCGGTCATGCAGAGCAGCTCTCCGGAAGCTCCCAAGCTTTGGGGTGTCAATCCCGCGCGCTGGCAGAAGTTCGACGAGCACCTGCACTACGTGCTTGCCGGGCCGCCGATGAGCAGCGACTATCACGGGATTGGAACCAAAAAATTCCTGGCGGCGGGCGGCAGCCTGGCCAATCCCTCATCGGCAACGCTCGTAAAAATGGGGCTCGTCAAAAACCCCGATCAGGTCGCGCGCGTCTTCGTCTTTCCGTCCATCTGGGATCTCCAGGTTTGGGTGAAACCCAACCCTAACGGCGCTTTCGCGATGATGAATCCGCTCGTTAAGCCGTCCAAAAATGCCGGCAAAGATTCGATGTAGCGTTTACTGACAGCTCGATTGAGCCAGCGCCAAGGCGCGATCGACGGCCGTCGATTGCGCCTTTTGCATGGTATCGCGCCGCGAATCGTAGCGCAGGTAACTCTTGATATCGCGCATGTCGCGCGGGATGCCGAGTTCCGATGGGTCCATTCCGCCGGCCGGGTGATCGTGCGCGAGCGGGTCGTACTCCATCATGCTCTGCACCAGGCCATGCAGATCGTACGCGATCTGCTTCTGCATCGCGTAGGCAGCCTCAAGGCTGGAAACCGTAGCCAGCATTTGTTCGCGGGCCGCGGCATCGTTCGTCAATGCCGCACCGGCGCGAAGCCGGTCGATTTGCGCTCCGATCTGCGGAAGCGAGCGGTCGATCTCACCGACTTGTTGCATCAGGTGGCCGCGCAAGACGTAGAAATCGCTCGCGTATGTCGGCCGCGTGAATAGGCCGTTCAAATCGTCGAGCTGCCCGCCGACGATACGCAACGACCGGTTGTTGCCGAGCATCGGAACGAACGCCGCGTTGAAGTGGCGTTGCAGGGCGCTACAAAACGGCGTAGACTTCACCGTCTGAATCGTTCGCAGGGCGGGCGGAGCCGGCGTCGGGCTTGCGACGAGGACGGCTAGAGCGAGCGCGAGCATCCAATCCTCGATCGGCTACTCGTTCGACCAGTAGTCCTTGAGCGCTTTACCGCGCGATGGGTGGCGCAGCTTGCGTAGGGCTTTGGCTTCGATCTGGCGGATGCGTTCCCGCGTGACGCCGAACTCTTGGCCGACTTCCTCGAGCGTCCGCTGGTGGCCGTCCTCCAAGCCGAAACGCAGGACCAAGACTTTGCGCTCGCGCTCGGTGAGGTTTTGCAAGACGTCGGCCATTTTCTCTTTGAGCAACATCACCGATGCGGCTTCGGCCGGAGCGACCGCTTCTTGATCTTCGATGAAATCGCCTAAATGCGAATCTTCTTCTTCGCCGATCGGGGTTTCGAGCGAGATCGGTTCCTGCGAAATCTTCATGACCTCGCGGACCTTCTCCGGGGTAAGCCCCATCGTCTCGGCAATCTCCTCGACCGTCGGTTCGCGGCCTAGCTCTTGCAAGAGCTGGCGCGAAATTTTGATCAAGCGATTGATCGTTTCAACCATGTGCACGGGTATGCGAATCGTACGAGCCTGGTCGGCAAGCGCGCGTGTGATCGCCTGACGGATCCACCACGTCGCATAGGTCGAGAACTTGTAGCCCTTGCGATAATCGAACTTCTCGACGGCACGAATGAGGCCGAGGTTCCCCTCCTGGATAAGATCCAGGAACAGCATGCCGCGTCCAACGTACTTCTTCGCAATCGAAACCACGAGCCGCAGGTTGGCCTCGGTGAGCTGGCGTTTCGCTTCTTCGCCGGTAACGACGATGCCGGAATCGGCGGTGCCGTTCTTGCCCAATTCGAGCACTCCGGCTTCGATGCGCATGGCCAGCGATTTCTCTTGCTCCATCGAGAGCAACGGGACGCGGCCGATCTCCTTGAGATACATGCGCACGGGGTCTTCGAGCGATACCCCTTCGGGGATCGGTTCTTCGACGCCGGCCTCAACTTCGGGCTTCTCTTCTTTGGTTTCGTCGACGATCTCGATGCCCATGGCAGAGATCTCTTCAAATAATTCGTCGATCTGGTCCGGGTTGACGTCGTCGAGCGCGTCGAACGCCGCGTTGATTTCCTCATAGGTCAGCGATCCGCTCACTTTACCGCGAGCGACCAGCTTCTTCTTGAGTTCGTCCAGCGTCAGCGTCGGGGTCTGCGTCGCTGCCGCACTTGCCTTCTTGCGTGCCATATTTGTACTCCTCACCTCCTTTCTCGTATGCTCTGGGGTCTGCGCCTGCTGCGCTGTTTCTCTCTGGTTGTTAATGTCGTCCTACCGATTTATCTTTTTAGTTTGGCCCGAAGCGTCTCGAACTCTCGCCACAGCTCTTCGGGAATGGGTTGCCCCTGCGTGAGCATCTCGTTCGTCCGAACGTCTAGTTCCTTGTACCGCCGGTGCGCGTCTTCGTGCGCGAACCGCTCGACCACCCGCTCCAAATGGCCTCGCCGCTCTTCCCGGTCGCCGTAACGAACGGTCGAGCTTCGATCCCGGCGGCCCAACTGCGCGAGCACCTCGAGCGCCGCATCGTCCTGCCCGAAGAGCGAGAAGACGTCCGCCGTGTCGCGCAAATCGTCCGCGCTCCGGACGATCCGTTCGTACATTTCCCGAAAAACGGTGTTTCGGAACCGCGACGGTTCGATGCGATCGCCGAACTCCCGCGCGAGCGCCGGATCCTCGAAAACGATCTCCAGGACATCGCGCTCGAATGCGGCGGACTCGCCCTGCGTGCCGCGCGCTGCCCCGTGTACGGAGACATGGCGGCTTCCGACCACGCCCGGCGCACCGGTGCGGGGAGCGAAATTTGCGCTGTTCGCGAGGAATCGGCTATTCCGAAGGTCATCTACGTTCACCTTCAGTCGTCCGGCAACATACACGCGCCAGCGGTCCCATTCTTCACGCGGCGTCATCTCTCGAATCAGCGCCTCGGCGCTACGCGCAACCGCGGACGGGGAATCGAATCCGGCTGCGAGCCGATCGATCTCCGGATCGAGCTTGTACTCGATTGCGGGTTTTGCCAGTTCGAGGAGCCGCGCGAACCCGGCGGCACCCCGGGCCTTCACGAAACTATCCGGGTCCTCGCCCTGTGGCAGGGCGACGATCCGGACGCTGGATCCCGTGTGTTCGATAACCTTTGACGCAATATCGACCGCTTTGGTTGCAGCGCTGCTCCCCGCGGCGTCGCCGTCGAAACAGAGAAAGACGTTGTCCGCATATTTGCGTAGCTCGGTGGCTTGCTCCGCGGTAAACGCCGTGCCGAGCGCCGCCACCGCATTCTCGAAACCGGCTTGGTGTAAGGCGATGCAATCCAAATAGCCCTCCACCACGATGAGCGTTCGGTTGCTCGCGGCAGACCTGCGCGCGACGTTGAGTGCGAACAGGTGCCGCCCTTTCGTGTAGACGGGCGTGGTGGTCGTATTGAGGTACTTAGGCTCGCCGCCGCCGATCGCGCGGCCCCCGAATGCGATCGCTTCGCCGGTGGTGGCATAGGTTGGAACCATGAGCCGATCGCGATAGAAATCGTAGTGGCCGCGCTGACCCTCTTTAACCAGGCCGGCTTTGGCCGCCAAGTCGAGATCGACGCCGTGGGAGCGTAGTTCGAGCGTGAGCGCGTCCCACGAGTCGGGAGCGTAGCCGATATGAAATTTCTCAATGGTCGCAGCGCCGAATCCGCGCGCCTCGCAGTACGCGCGCGCGGCGGTGCCGCGCGCATCCGCGAGGGCACGCTCGAAGAATTCCGTCGCGATGCGATTCGCTTCGTAGATGGCTTCGCGTTCGCTGCGCGACCGCGCGGTCTGCGGGTTTTCCGGTTCGAGCTCGACTCCGGCCTTGGCGGCCAACATTCGCGCGGCATCGGCGAACGGCAGGTTCTCGAGCTTCTGGATGAACGTGATAACGTCGCCGCCGACGCCGCAACCGAAGCACTTGAAGAATCCGCGGTCGGGGTGGACGTGGAACGAGGGCGTCTTCTCCCCGTGAAAAGGGCATAGGCCCACCAAATCGTTCCCGCGCTTTTTGAGCGGAACGTACTGGCCGATAAAGCTGGCGATATCGATCCGCGCATGGATTTCGCGGATCGCTCCTTGATCGAATTTCACGATGGACTCCAGGCAGCATGTTCGAGCGCGGGGTCGAAGAACCCGCGTGTGAAGCGGATCTTCGACCCCATCCATCACTTCATCGAACTCCACGAGCACGAGGCCCGGCTACTCGACACGTCGGTGATGCAGCGGTTGCGCCGCCTGCGGCAGCTTGGACTGGCCTATCTCGCGTTTCCGTCGGCCGAGCACTCTCGCTTCGGGCATGCCCTCGGCGCGCTCGCGATGGGGACCCGCGTCTTCGATGAAATCGTCCGGCATGGCCGCGATACGTTCGCGAATGACGCCGATATCGCATACCAGCGCCGTCTCGTGCGAGCCGCTCTGCTGTTGCACGATATCGGGCACGGCCCGTTCAGCCACGCCTGCGAAGCCGTGCTGGGCGTGCTGCACGAAGCCCGCACGCGCGCCTTGCTCCAACTCCCCGAGATGGTCGACCATCTCGGGGAGCTCGACGTCGATCCTCACGACGTGCTGTCGCTGATTCTCGGAGCGCACAACGGGCGCTACCCCGTGCTCAGCGAGATCGTTAGCGGCCCGAATCTCGACGCCGACCGCATGGACTACCTGCAGCGCGATAGCTATTTTACCGGCGTCGCAAGCGGTCGCTACGATGCGGACCAGTTGGTCGCTTCGATGCGCGTTATCGAACATCAAGGCCGCAGCGTGCTCGGCATCGACGCACGCGGCGTCGTCGCCCTGGAATCGTTCGTCCTAGCCCGTTACATGATGTTCGCTTCGGTGTACTTCCATCACACGACCCGCATGTTCGAGCGGATCCTCCAGGATGCGCTGCGAGAGCTCTGGCCGGATCCGCGCGCGCTGGATCCCATCGAGACGTTTCTGGATTGGGACGATTCGCGCGTTCTCAACGATCTGCGCGAACACCAGAGCGTCGCCTCGCGCGCCTTGCGCGAGCGCACCCGTCTCTATGCCGTGGTCGCAGAATTCAACGCCGAGCACGACCTCGCCCATTACGAACGCTGCGAAGCGGCCTTGATCGCCGCCTACGGGGCGCAGAACGTCTGGGGTGACGCGCAGGAGCAGGTGCTGCATCGCCTCCCGCTCGGCGCTTCCGAGCACCACCGCACGGTGCTCGTGCAGACGTCGAGCGGTGCGATCGACGCGCGCGAAGCCAGCGACCTGATCGCGAAACTCTCCGGAAAAGCGTATTGGCGCAAACTCTTCGTCGTCCGCGCCAATGTCGATCTCGCAGAGGCTCGGAGCCTCTGTCGCCTAACCGCCGCCCGCTAGCGGTGCGCGGTTAGCGGTTACTCGAGCGCGCCGATCGTGGCTTGCGCCGCAGCGAGGCGCGCGATCGGCACGCGATACGGGGAACACGAGACGTAGTCCAATCCAAGCTGATCGCAGAAGGCCACGCTCGACGGTTCGCCGCCGTGCTCGCCGCAGATCCCGATTTTCAGGTCGGCACGCGCGCCGCGGCCTTTGGCCACGGCCTCGCGCATGAGCGCGCCGACGCCGCGCCGGTCCAATATCTGGAACGGATCGTCTTTGAGGATACGCTTCTCGAGGTACTGCGGGATGAACGATTGCTCCGCATCATCGCGACTGTAGCCGTAAGTCGTCTGCGTAAGATCGTTCGTACCGAACGAGAAGAACTGCGCGTAGGCGGCGAGTTCGTCGGCAACCACGCAGGCACGCGGCAACTCGACCATCGTACCGATCTTATATACGAGATCGACGCCGTGCGCCGCCAGAACTTCATCCGCGACCTTCTTCGCAGAGTCGTACGTCGTCTGCATCTCTTCCTTGGTTCCGACGCCGGGGATCATCACCTCGGGCCGGGCGTCGACGCCGCGCTGTTTCAGCAAGCACGCCGCTTCGAAGATCGCGCGCACTTGCATCGCATAGATTTCGGGATAGACGATGCCTAACCGGCAAACGCGCAAACCGAGCATCGGATTTTGCTCGTGCAGTTGCTGGACGCGGCGCAAGATCGCATCCTGTTTTTTGAACTCTTCGGAGTCCGTGCCACGCGTCAGCCGTAGCTCGGTCGTTTCCACGAGCAGTTGCTCGAGCGACGGCAAAAATTCGTGCAACGGCGGGTCCAGCAATCGAATCGTTACCGGCAGGCCATGCATCGCTTCAAGGATCCCGACGAAATCCTCACGTTGAAACGGCAGGAGCTGCTGCAGCGCGGTTTCGCGCGCCTCTTTCGTATTCGCTAGGATCATCTGTTGGACGACCGGGAGCCGATCCTGTTGCATGAACATGTGCTCGGTTCGGCACAAGCCGATGCCTTCGGCCCCGAGCTCGCGGGCCTTTTGCGCGTCTTCGGGCGTATCGGCGTTAGCCCACACTTGCATACGGCGCAGCTCGTCCGCCCAAGAAAGAAAGGTCTGCAGCCACTCCGGTAACTGCGACGGCGGCGGAATCAGCCCCAGTTTGCCGAGCATGATGTTTCCGGTCGTACCGTCGATCGTCAGCCAATCGCCTTCGTGTAACGCCACGCCGCCCAGCGTGACGCTCTTGGTGCGGCGCTCGATCTGGAGCGCGTCGCACCCGGCGACGCACGGTTTGCCCATGCCGCGAGCGACCACCGCCGCGTGCGAGGTCGCGCCGCCTTTGGCGGTAAGGATGCCGCGCGCGGCGATCATGCCGTGCACGTCATCCGGCGTGGTCTCCACGCGCACGAGAATGACGTCCTTGCCGGCATCGCGCCATTCGACGGCGTCGTCCGCCGTTAGGACGATCTGCCCGGCGGCAGCGCCGGGCGAGGCGTTGAGGCCCTTGGCTGCAACGGCGAAGCCTTGCGTCGCGTCGATCCGGGCGTGGAAGAGCTGATCGAGCGACTGCGCGCCGACGCGGCCGACCGCCGTTTTGCGGTCGAGCAGGCCTTCGTGGACGAGGTCGATCGCGATCCGCACCGCCGCCTCCGCGCTGCGCTTGGCGCTGCGCGTCTGCAACATGAAGAGCTTGCCTCGCTCGACCGTAAACTCGATATCTTGCACGTCGCGGTAGTGCCGCTCCAACCGATCGGCAATATCGACGAACTGCTTGTAGATGTCCGGCTGCGTTCGTTCGAGGTCCGAGATTTTCTCCGGCGTTCGAATGCCGGCCACCACGTCTTCGCCCTGCGCGTTGGTGAGGTATTCACCGAACAACTTGCGCTCGCCGGTATTCGGATCGCGGGTGAAGGCTACCCCCGTGCCAGAATCGCTCCCCATATTGCCGAACACCATCTCCATGACGGTGACGGCCGTTCCCCAACTATCGGAGATCTTATTGTATTGGCGATAGTCGATCGCGCGCTTGGAGTTCCACGAATCGAAGACGGCGCCGATCGCTAGACGGAGTTGCTCGCGCACGTCTTGCGGAAAGGCTTTGCCGGTCTGCCGGCTGACGATGTCTTTGAACTGCGCGGCCAGCGTTTTCCAGGACTCGGCGTCGATATCGGGATCGTTCGCGATTCCGAGCGCCTTCTTGCGTTCGTCGATCAGCTCTTCGAACGGGTCTTTGTGCAGTCCGAGAACGACCGACGAGAACATCATGATAAACCGGCGATACGCATCCCACGCAAAGCGTTCGTTGCCGGTGAGCTTCGCCAAGCCCTCAACCGTGCGATCGTTGAGCCCGAGATTGAGGATCGTGTCCATCATGCCGGGCATCGAGACGCGCGCGCCGCTGCGAACCGATACCAACAGCGGGTCGCCGTGGTCTCCGAAAGACTTTCCCGTGCGCTTCTCGAGCGTTTCGATGCCCTGAGCGACTTGCGCGTCCAAGCCGTCGGGGAAGTGTTTATCGGCGTCGTAGAAACCTAGGCACGCCTGGGTCGTAATCGTAAAACCCGACGGCACGGGCAAGCCCGCGGCCGTCATCTCGGCAAGCCCAGCGCCTTTCCCGCCCAGCAGGTCGCTCATCGACCCATTGCCTTCTTCGAAGAAGTAGACGTACTTGGTCATGCGCTGATCCGCTCGTGCAGATAGCGTTCGAGGCCCGGCTGCGACACCCGTTCCTGCTTCATCGAATCACGTTCGCGCACGGTTATCGTCCCATCTTCAAGCGTATCGTAGTCAATGGTCACGCACAGCGGCGTGCCGATCTCGTCTTGGCGTCGGTAGAGTTGGCCGATATTGCCTTCGTCGTATTGCGTGCGATAGGCCGGACGCAGCGCCATTTCGATGCTCCGGGCGCGCTCGACCAAGTCCGGTTTATTGCGGGCGAGCGAAAATACCGCTATTTGCACCGGTGCGATGTAGGGATGAAAGCGCAAAACGACGCGGTCGGTCGCTTTGCCGTTGGGATCGGTGCTGCGTTCGCGATCGTATGCATCGACGAGCATGGTGAGCGTCGTGCGGTCCATCCCCGCCGAACTCTCGATGAGGATCGGCGTGTAATGTGCCTTCGAGGCTTCGTCGAAGAAGCGCAGGTCTTTGCCCGAAAGGGCCATGTGCGCGTCGAGATCGTAGGTGCCGCGATGAGCGATCGATTCGAGTTCGCCCCAACCCCATGGGAAAAGATACTCGACGTCGATGCCGGCCTTGGCGTAGTGCGGGCGTTCCTTGTCGGTTAGTTCGTAGAAGCGCAGGCGATCGGGTTTGACGCCGTAACTCGCATACCAGTTCTTCCGCCGATCGACCCACTCGCGAAAGATCTCCAGATCCTTACCGTCGTCGGGGACGAAGTACTCCAGTTCCGCTTGTTCGAATTCGCGCACGCGGTAGGTGAAGTTGCCGGGCGTGATCTCGTTCCGAAACGACTTGCCGATCTGCGCGATGCCGAACGGCGGCCGCTTGCGAGCGGTCTGGTAAACGTTCTTAAAATTCACGAAAATGCCCTGAGCGGTCTCCGGGCGCAGATAAGCGGTCGACGCGCTGTCTTCCATCGGCCCGATCTGCGTCTTCATCATGAGATTGAAATTGCGCGGCTCGGTGAAAGACTGCTTGCTACCGCAGTCCGGGCATTGATTGGGATCCTTGAGATGATCGAAGCGAAAGCGATGCTTGCAGACGCGGCAGTCCACGAGCTTATCGTGGAATGCATCGATGTGCCCCGAAGCCTTCCACGTTAGCGGATGCATGATGATCGACGAATCGAAGCCGACGACGTCGTCGCGCAATTCGACGGTATCGCGCCACCACGCGTTCTTCACGTTACGCTTGAGGATCGCGCCCAGCGGCCCGTAATCGTAGAAGCCGTTGAGGCCTCCGTAGATTTCACTGGACTGAAAGATGAAGCCACGGCGCTTCGCCAGCGCCGTTATTTCGTCCATCGTTACGCGAGATTCGGAGGCAGCCATGTCCATAAGAGTTTGTAGATTTAATACACTATAAGAAATATCCCGGCTGCCCGGTGGCCCCGTCGGGCAGGAGAGTCCTTGAACGCTCGCTTCACAGCGCCCTTAGGTGTAGTGCCGCCCGCGCCACTCGACGCCGAGCCCGCTTGCATAGCGCACCAGCGACGTCGCGAAGATAGCGAAGAGTACCGCCACGCCGACCGGGATCGTCCAGCCCGACCCGCGAGGAAAACGGGCCCGAGCCATTCCGTACTCCGCTGCCAGGGACGCCGCCAGCATCGCGAACCCGACCGCAAGCGCGAGGCCGGCACGGTCGCCGGAGGCAAACAGACAGAGCGCGATCGGCGAAAGCGGAGAGAGGCTCGCCAAAAACAGCAGCCCGAGCGCCGTAGTCCCAGCCTTGCCGCGTGCGCCCAGCGCGAAATTTTTGACGAAACCATTCCACACTTCGTGAAACGAGCGGTACATTCGCGTGCGAACGAGCCCCTGCGCGCCGGCAAGCGCAATCGAAAAGCGGCCGTCGGCCTTGAGGAGACGCGCGAGTTCGAGGTCTTCGGCAATCTCGCCGCGGAGCGCCGCATAGCCGCCGATCGCCTCGTACGCGTCCCGTGTCATCAGAACGAACTGGCCGTTGAAGAGCGCCGCATCGGGTTTTAGCGGATCGTTGACATCGTCGAGGCCGCCGACGGCAAACGCAATAATCCACAGAATGCTTGGAAGGATCAGCCGCTCGGCCGGGCCGACCATCGTTTGGTCGGTGAGCAGGCTCAACGCATCGAGCCGATGCTTCACCGCATAGACGAGCGCCGAACCGGCCGCGAGCGGCTCGTGTTCGGTATCGGCATCGGTCGAAAGCAGCCACGTGCCGCGAGCCGCGCGTATCCCCTGTTCGAGCGCCCACGGCTTGCCGACCCATCCTTGCGGTAACGGCTCGCCGCCCACGACGATGAGCCGCTCGTCTTCAAGCGCGATCCGATCCAGGATCGCGCGCGTTCCGTCCTGCGAGCAATCGTCGACGACGATCACTTCGAAATTCGGATACTCCTGTGCGAGCAAGGAGCGCACGCACGCTTCGATCTGCCGCTCCTCGTCGCGCGCCGGAACGACGATGGACAGCGCGGGGAACGCCCCATCCAACTCTACCGCCTCCAAATGCGCCCGCGACCGCGCCGCAATCATCAACGACCGCACGGCGAACGCCGCATTGACGAACACGACAAAGATACACAACGCTACGAGCATCACGATACCAAGCCCCGTTCAGTCTTTTAGCGAAAAACCGGCAGCTGCCGAGCGAGCTCGTTCATGGGCACGAGCTCACCGTGCTCCCGCGCCACGAACGCAACCTCGTTACCCTGGAGTATCTCGGAAATCCAGGAAACATCGTGCCGCGGGAGTGCACCGAACGCCAGAACCGGGCTTGCACCCCCGATCGTCGCTCGATAACGCACGGAGTAGTCGAAGAGTTGTCCCATGCCGTATCGCATTCGATCGACGGTTGACGCTGGGTTGTTCAGGCTCTTGACTTCAACCAGGAGCCGGCGATCGTCAAATTGTGCGAGAAGGTCGATGTTGTTGTTATACAGGCAGGAGCCGCCGCTAGCATCGATCCGGTGCTTGAGCAGGCGTAACGTGTCCTGGTGGTCCGCCCGCGCTCGCTCTTGCAGGGCTGCAGCCTCGTAAACGTCCGGTCCGTCTCCCTGCGGCCGGTATCCGGTTCCCTCAGGGACCACAAGCAACGGTCTAAATTCGTCCAAGGGCGGGGCTTTCAACGGTGACGCGATTCCGGCCATCACATCATCGATCGTCGGGGCGTCGGCAATGGCGGCGCCGGTCAGTCCGGCGGCCTCCAAAATCCTATAAAAATCGAGGTCGTCGATATACCGGACCGAGTGCCCCTGAAATGCGTTGCGCGTCGCGAAACGCGACTCATACATTCGGTGCGTAGCGTCAGCGTAATTGACCACCCGAGCGAATCGGATGGGTTTCCGAACGCCGACATACCGGTGCGTGGGGTCGTAGGGGTCTTCCCAAACGTCGCCCAGTTCGCCGCAGCCAAAGTACGAACTCGCCTGCAGGGCATTCGCTCCCCGCGACGGCCGATAATAGACGAACTTCTCGCCGCCATGAATGCGATCGAAGTACTGCCGCGGATAGTGATAGACGACGAACTCCGTGTCCTTATATTTGGGATCGTCTTTCCAAGCACGCTGCATCAGCACAAGAGGCATCGTTGTAGGTTGTTCCTAGGGAAACCGGGCTTTCCTGGATCGACGCCGGATCGCTCAGCGACCCATAGCATTATATATTCCGAAGCTGCACCAATCAGTTCTCCGCACGCCTTAATGGCGCGTCCGTCAATACGCATAGTTCCGCCGCCGCTTGTAACGGGTACCTCACCGACGCCACTTGTTGGCAAGGCTTCGGTGTGGGAAGAGATCGGCGCTGGGGCGTTTCGACTGGTGTCGACTACCGGTGTGACACCCCGGGTAGGCCGGGTCCGATTCCCGGGCGCTCCAGCCACGACAGTCCACCCGCTGTTGTGCAGTCGTTTGAGGTGTGTTACCGTCGGAGAAGCCTGGGGTGTCATTCCGGCAGTACACATCGAAGCGCACGAGGCGTCGCAGTAATGCGGCGCCTCGTTTTTTCGTCTACGCGTTCCCAGCAGACCGACGGATTCATCGAACTCACCGGCGCCCCACGCTTGTTGCCTGCGTATACGCGCGGGATGGAGAGGCGCTGGGGCGTTTCGATGGCGTCGACCGAAGGTCTGATACGCCGCTCGGCTCCGGGTTCGATTCCCGGGCGCTCCAGCCGCGACGCTCCCCCGAGCGTTGTGCAGTCGTCGGAGATGTGCTATCGTCGGCCGTGTATCAGGCCTTCGGCTCACATCGAAACGCGCGAGGCGTCGCAGTAATGCGGCGCCTCGTTTTTTGTCTACGCGCTCGCCTTGTGCGCTTCCGGCTGCATCTGCGCCCTGAGTTGCCCGCAGGCAGCCGGACGAGTCGAACTCGTCTACCCTTTACTCGAGCGTCCTCGCGAGGGATGGAAGAAGGCTGGGGCGCTTCGATGGTGTCGACTGCGGGCTTGATACACCACGCAGTTCCGGGTTCGATTCCCGGGCGCTCCAGCCGCGACGGTCACACTCCGTTGCGCAGTCGCGCGAGGCGTGTTATTGTGGGTCTCGTATCAAGCCCGCAGGCACATCGAAGCGCACGAGGCGTCGCAGCAATGCGGCGCCTCGTTTTTGTCTATGCGCTCACTTTGTGCGCCTTCGGCTGCGTCTCCGCCCTGAGCTGGCCGCAAGCTGCGGCGATATCGCGACCCATGTTGTGGCGGACCGTGGTCGGCACCCCCGCCGCATCCAAAATGGCCGCGAATTTCCAAATGGCGTCGTCTGCCGTTCCCGCGAACGGGCCGTCCGGGGTGGCGTTATACGGGATGAGATTGACGTGGTACAGCTTGCCGCGCATCAGCTCGGCGAGCTGATGCGCGCACTCGTCGGTGTCGTTCACGCCGGCGAGCATGACGTATTCGAAAAACACCTTGCGACGGGTCGTCGCCACGTATCGCTCGCAGGCTGCAAGCAGTTGCTCGGTATTGTAGCGGCGATTCACCGGCATGAACGTGTTGCGTACTTCGTCGTTCGGGGCGTGGAGCGAGATCGCGAGATTCACCTGCAACCCCTCCTGCGCGAATTGATCGATGCGATCGACCAATCCGACGGTTGAAATCGTGATGTGGCGATGCCCCAGCCCGAAGCCGTGCGCGTCGTTGAGCAATGCGACGGCGCTCATCACCGCATCGTAGTTATGAAACGGCTCGCCCATCCCCATGAACACGATATTGGTGATCTTCTTGCCGCGCGTCGCGAGATCGCGAGCAAAGAAGCGCGCTTGATCGAAAATTTCCGTCGCTTCGAGGTTTCGCGTGAAGCCGGCTTGTCCGGTCGAACAAAACGCGCACGCGAACGCGCAGCCCGCCTGCGACGAGATGCACACGGTCGTGCGATCGCCTTTGTGTTCCATCAGCACCGCTTCGACTTCGTTGCCGTCGCGCAGACGAAACAGGCCCTTGGTCGTCTTCGCATCGTGCGAGCGCTGCACCACGATCGGCTCGACCGATGAAAACGAAAGCCCTCGTTCGGTCAGCCCGGCCCGCAGCTCTTTGGGAAGCGTGGTTACCGCCTCCACGTTTTCAAGCCACTCTTTGGTCGCGGCGCGGTAGATCTGCTTGAGCCGGTAGGGCTTCAAGGCAAACGCCAGCGCGAACTCGTCCACATCGGCAAAGCCGATGCGGCGGGCGTTATCGTTGAACCAGGTGGTTTGGGCGTCGCGTATCACGGCGCCCATGATACCACGGAGGGTGCTAAAAGAGTCCGACTTGTTCGGGTGGCCCCGGGGGCGCAGGCTCCCTCAGCTCGGCGAGCTTCGTCCGCACCGCCTTCAGATCCGACCAAACCAGGCGCTTGACGCCTTCGAGTTCGCCGCCGGTCTGGCGCAAGAGATAGGCCGGATGATAGGTGGCGATCAACGGGATGCCCAGTGGCCCCTCGTACCAGATGCCCCGCATCTTGCCGATCGCGAACTCGCGCCCGAGAAAGCTCTTGGCGGCCGGCGCTCCAAGCGCCAAGATCGCGCTCGGCCGAATGATATCGATCTGCTCGTCGAGGTAGGGGCGGCAGTTGGCCATCTCGCCGGGTTCTGGGGCGCGATTCTTCGGCCCGCGCGGGCTCGGTGAAGTGGGGCGGCACTTGACCGTATTGCAGATGTACACGTCCTCACGCGCGAGATCGATCGCGCCCAGCATCCGTTCGAGCAATTGCCCGGCGCGCCCGACGAACGGCCGGCCGAACAGGTCCTCCGTCTCCCCGGGGCCTTCACCGACGATCATCAGCCGCGCGCACGGATCGCCCTCTCCGTAAACATTATTGCGGCGCTCCGAACCGATCGCGCAGAGCCGGCAGGCCGCCGTCTTCGCTGCCGCGGCGGCCAGGAGCCTCGAACGGCGGGCCCGCTCTTCCAGCGACACTACTCGCCCTCGCCGATCGCTTCGACGAACACGGCCTGCCCGAAGGCGACGACCTTACACGACCCGTCGCCGTCCTCCGAGACGTAGAACTGCAAACCGACGACCGCGTTGGCTCCGAGCGCGTCCGCGCGCTTGTAGATGCCGTCCATCGCCTCAGAGCGCAGATGCTCGGCATCGCTCAAGAATTCGCCCGGCGACATGCCGATCAGCATGCCCAAGCTGCGAAAGGTGGCCCGCAGCCGATTGCGCGGCCGCGCGGCGATACCGGAGACGTACCCGAAGGTCCGCACGATGCGATACCCTTCGAGATCGTCGAAGGTCGAAACGGCTTCACGTGCGATCACGCCGAAGCTCCGCAATAGGACATGGCGCAATCTTCACCATCGGTGCTCATCATCCGTCTGGACGCGATCGGCGACGCGGTCGCGCTAACGCCGTTGCTCCAAGCCCTCTCGCACCGCGGAATCCCCACCGACATCGTGCTGCGGGCCGAAAACTTCGACGCGTTGACGCCGTCGGCCGCGCGCGAACGCTTTATCGCACCGTTCGCCCTTCGCTCCGATACGCACGAGAATCTCGCAGCGATCGCCCGTTTCGGTGCCGAGCTCGCGGAGCGTGCGTACACCCACGCACTGGTTGCGACGGAAGATCCCGGCGGATACCGGCTCGCTGCGGCAAGCAAAGCGCGGGCGCGAATCGGTTTCGACAACGGCTGGGGCAAGCCGTTGAAGACGCTCTGGGTGCGCTCGCTGCTCACGCAGACGCTGCATCGCGCCGCCGGATTGGATTCCAACGCGGCGCACGAATGCGAGGCGCTCTTCGCGCTGGGCCAGCAGCTCCTCCCCGCAACGTCGCCGAGCAAGGACCCCGCATTGTTGCGACCCTTCGTTGTCGACGGGAACGTTGCAGCGGATCCGCGGGTCGCTCTGCAGATCACCGACAAATGGGAACGCCTGGGTATCGCATTCGAACGCGTCACGCAACTCGCGCGCGATCTCGCCGGCGTCGCACCGTTGCGTGCCGTCGCTTCGGCTCGCGAATCGGCCTACGCCGCGCGCTGGCACGAGCGCACCGGCATCGAGGTCGAATTGTTCGAGACGCTGCCGCCCTGGAAAACCGCGATCGCAAACGCGCGCGCGCTCGTCGCGCCGGATTCGGGAGCCATCCATATCGCCGGCATGACGGGCACGCCGACGGTCGCAATCTTTCCGCCGGGCCCCGCCTTTGAGTTGCAGGTAGCACGCTGGCACCCATGGGCGGCCCCGTACCGAGCGATCGAGGCTACGCCGGAATGGCATCGACGCGCAAGCACGGCGTTAACGCAATTGCTCGGCTAGCCGCTAAAGCGCTCGGGAGGTGCTCGCCGTGGTTGGGGCACCTGTGATTTTTGCGCAATTGGCAGGATGCCAACTTCCTTTGGGCGTTGCGCAAAAACGCAGGAGCAGGAGGCGTGCAGGATGCACGCCGACGAGCGGTGCCCCGACCACGGCGAGCACGTCCCGAGCGCTTTAGCGGCACGCGCCGCGGCGGCGGTACAATTCGATTCCGCCACGGTGCAACACCGTCGCGTAGACGCCGGAGCGAACCAGCGCATCGACCCTCGATCCGTATTCGACCAGCCGCGGCGAATCCGGATAGTCGCGATCGAGCAAGACGAAGCATGCGTGCGTGATCCGCGCCGGATCGTCGGGGAGCGGGCGCGCATAGGGGTCGCGCAACGCGAGATGCGTGTAGGCTTCTTCTTGTGTTGCGATGCTGATATCCGGCGGCAGGCCGCGCAGCACGCGTTCTAGCGCTGCATCTCGGGGAGCGGGCGGGTGAAGATTCAGGCCCGGATGAAGCGGATTCGCCACGGCGTATTCCAGCACGCAGATTGCGATGCACCACCAGAGATATTTGCGTGCCCGCGGTGCCCCAAGGCCGCCGACCGCGAACGCAAACGCTACCAGAACGTAACCGATCCACGCGCCGGCGTAGTGCGTGCCCAGCGTGAATGTGGTCGACATTCTCGAGAGCAGTACCTCCGCCAGCGGGGCGGCGGCCAGCCACATCATGCACGAGCGAAACGGCAGAAAGAGCAGCGGCCCAAACGCCAACGCGAAGAATCCCAGTCGCTCCAACACTCCGAGCGGAACGAGCGCGCGGACATCGGCGGCAGTCCAAGCGTAGAAGCGCGTCGGGGCCCATTGAGGATTCGCCGCGGCATGCGGTTGGATCGCCAGAAAAAAGAGACCGAATACCGCAAGCGCTGCAACGCCGATCCCCAGTGCGTAACGACCGGCGGTACTGCCGCGATAGCGCCAGGCGCCGATGCCGCCGGCGGCGGCCAAGAAGAGTGCTTGATCTTCTTTCACGCACAACACGATCGCCGCCGCGAACGCGGTTGCGACCAAGTATCCGCCGTCGAACGCCCAGAGCATCCACGCAACCGCCGCGGGTGCGAATCCGTTTTCGTGAAAATCCGTGAAGATCGCGCCGCCGAGCGCCGGATAGAGAAAGACGACCGCAGCCGTCAATCGAGAGAGCCTCCGGTCGCCGTGCCGCGCCACGATCCCGGCAATCGGCGGTATCACGAGCGCTCCGGCAATCGCCTGAAGCGCGATCAGCGCGATCGGCGATCGAACGAGCGCTATGACAGCTCCCACGATATAGAGCATCGGCGAGAAATGGAACGCGTAATGGCTGCCCTCGACCGCATTGCAAAAGCACCCGAACGCGCTCGCCGCCGTCTGCGCGAAGATTCCAAAATCGACGAAATTGCGATGCGCCGAGTACCGCACGACGCCGAGGGCCGTAAAGAGCACCGCATAAAGCGCGGTAAGGCCCCAGACGACCCGATCCCTCACGCGCTTATGCCTTCGCCGGCGTACGGCGCTGCTGCAAGTACGGCCAAATAAACGGGTCGATATCGCCGTCCAACACGCGCTGTGCGTCTCCGACGTCAACGTTCGTGCGGTGATCTTTCACTAATTGATACGGCTGTAGCACGTACGAGCGAATCTGCGATCCCCATTCGTTGGCTTGCCGCTCTCCACGCAGCTCGTTCATCTTTGCGTCGCGTTCTTCGGCCGCCCGCAAGACGAGCTTGGCGCGCAGAATCGTCATCGCGACCTCGCGGTTTTGCGCTTGCGAGCGCTCTTGTTGCGATGCCACCACGATACCCGTGGGGATATGCACGATGCGCACGGCGGATTCGGTCTTGTTGACGTGCTGGCCGCCGGCGCCGCCGGACTTGAACGTTTCGAAACGCAAATCGTCGGGTTTGATCTCGATATCGCTCTTCTCGCCGGCTTCGATTTCGGGGACGATATCGACCGCGGCGAACGACGTGTGGCGACGATGCGCGGCATCGAAGGGCGAGAGGCGCACCAAACGATGGACGCCGCGCTCGCTTTCGAGCATTCCGTAGGCATTGCGGCCGCGCAAGAAAAACGTCACCGATTTGAGGCCGGCCTCTTCCGCCTCTGACTGCTCGACGATTTGGGTGCGAAACCCCTTGGTTTCGGCCCAGCGAAGATACATGCGCAGCAGCATCTGCGTCCAGTCGGCGGCATCGACGCCGCCGGCGCCCGCGAAGATGCTCACAATGGCGTTGTGCGTGTCGAATTCGCCGTCGAAATTGGCCGCCATCTCCAATGCTTCGATCGCAGCTTGAACGCCGTCGAGGTTGGCATCGATCTCCCGCTCGGCCGCGGGATCGGCGTCGAAAAGTTCGAGCATCTCTCGCGCGTCCGCAAGCGAGCTCGCGGCGCCGTCGATACGCGCGACCTCCTCTTTGAGGTCGGCCAGAAGTTTCATCGCCGTCTGCGCCCGTTCGGTGTCGTTCCAGAAACCGTCGGCACGGGTACGCTCGTCGAGTTCGGCTATCTCACGCGTCTTGGCAGCGTAGTCAAAGACGCTCCTTGAGGGTCGCGAGACGGTCGTGCAGACGGGTGATCGTGGTCATCTGAGAATCGCTCATTGCGGGTGGAGCGGTTTCTCACCGACCGGCCCGCTCCCTTGTCGCGGCATGCCTAACGCGTGATAGAGCGGCGTACTCGACACGATGGAGGGCTCCTATGATCGTTCAACCTCAGGCCGACCCAACGTTCGCGGCATTTGCCGGCGGCACCGATCCCGACGGCGGGGCGATCGCCCCGCCGTCCTTCAACCCTATGGGCACCCCGGCCGATGCGATCGCCCGGCTGATCCCGCCTCAAGGCCCCGGTGGCTACGGGGGCGGCTACTTCGGGCAAACGTCGGGGCAATCGGGCGGGCTGTGGGGCGCGATTCAAAGCCTCATCCAACAGCTCAGCTCGATGCTTTCGCAGTTCGCGAGCGGGGGCGCCGGCAACCCCGGCGTCCCGGGCGAGCAGTACTACGGCAATGCGAACGGCGCATCGCTGGGCGACCCGCATTTGAGTTTCAACGGAACGGCTTGGGACAACATGGGCAACCAGCCCGACCTGCTGCACTCCGATTCGTTCCCGGGCGGTTTCTCGCTCGCCACGCAGACGACGCCGCCCAACGCCCAAGGCATCGCGTGGAACCAGCGCGCGACGATCTCCACCAACTACGGCGCGACGAGCGTCAGCCTTGATAACGCCGGTACCGCGACCGTGATGCAGAACGGCATGCCGCTACAATTACAGTCGGGCACGCCCCTCAATCTCGGAAACGGCGACACCGTCATGCTCGGTACCGACGGTTCGGTGCAGATGACCGCGAATAACGGGCTAGGCGGAAGCATCACCACGACCTTGCGTAAAAATGGGAACGGCGTGGACGTCACTTGTAACGCGAACAACGTCGATTTGGGCGGCGCCTTGACGAACGGTCCAACGGGCATGCCGCAGACGCCGGCCGGCGGTAACGGCCTTCCCGGCACGTGGATGCGCCCCCGGCCGATCGAGCCGATCGCCTTTCAATACGGCGACCCGAACCTCTAAGGTGCTATGCGACCCCGCTGCCGTGGCATTTCTTGTATTTCTTCCCGCTGCCGCATGGGCAGATGTCGTTGCGCCCCACTTTGGGTTCGTTACGATGCACCGGTGCCGCCGGCGATTCGTCGTCCTTATTGGTGTGCAGTTGCGCGGGGCGGCGTTGCGAGCCGGGGATTGGGCCGAGCAGTTGTTCCGCCTGATCCGGCGAGAGCCGGCCGTTCGGAGCGGCCTGCGGCAGCATCGCTCCATCGGGAATCGTCTCGAACTGCTGCATCGGCGATTGCTGATCGGGCGGCGGCCCGTGCTCGATCACGACGCGGAATATCCCCTTGACGGCTTCGTCCGCGATGTTGTTCTTGAGCGACTCGAAGATTTCGTACGCTTCCTTTTCGTACTCGACCCGGGGATCTTTCTGGCCGTAACCGCGTAAGCCGATGCCGGTTTTGAGATGATCCATCACGTAGAGGTGATCGACCCACTGCCGATCGATGATCGGCAGCATCAAGTAGCGCGATTCCACCACGCGCATGATCTCGGGCGTCACTTCTGCTTCTTTGGCTTCGTATGCCGCGAGTGCTTTCTCTTGCAGAAGGGCGCGGATCTCTTCTTTATCTTTACCGCGCAGATCGTCCGGGCTCAACTCTTGCTTGATGGGGAAAATCAGTTCGAGTTCGTTGAGCATCTCGTCGTAATCCCACTCGCTCGGGTGGGCATTTTCCGGCGCGTTGTGCTCGACCGCCTCGTCGACTTTGGCCGCGAGAGATTGGAGCAAAAAGGTGCGCCCGTCGAAGGTTCCCTCTAGAATCGCGCGGCGATCGGCGTAGATGATCTCGCGCTGCTTGTTCATCACGTCGTCGTATTCGAGGACGTGCTTTCGCATCTCGTAGTTGTGGTTTTCAACCTTGCTCTGCGCGCGTTCGATCGACTTGGTCACTAGGCCCGATTCGATCGGCTGCTCGTCGGTAAAGCCGACGCGCTCCATGATCGCGTTCATGCGATCGCCGCCGAACAGACGCATCACTTCGTCTTCGAGCGAGATGTAGAAGCGTGTGGAACCGGGGTCGCCTTGGCGCCCGGCGCGGCCACGCAACTGGTTGTCGATACGCCGCGACTCGTGGCGCTCCGTCCCGATGATATGCAGGCCGCCGTTCGCGGCCACGCCTTCGCCGAGTTTGATATCGGTACCGCGCCCGGCCATGTTGGTAGCGATCGTCACCTGCGAGGGCTGGCCCGCATCCTTGATGATCTCCGCTTCTTGTTCGTGATATTTTGCGTTGAGCACGTTGCATTCGACGCCGCGACGACGCAGCATCGAAGCCAACAACTCGCTCTTCTCGATCGAGCGCGTGCCCACCAGGACGGGGCGGCCTTTGCCGTGCTCCTCGAGAATTTCGTTGACGACGGCCTCGAACTTCGCTTTTTCGGATTTGAAGACGATGTCCGTACTATCTTTACGCGCCATCGGTTGGTTCGTCGGAATGATGACGACGTCCAAGGCGTAGATATCGCGAAACTCGCGTTCTTCGGTTTTTGCGGTGCCGGTCATACCGGCCAGATGGTCGTAGAGGCGGAACAAATTTTGGAACGTGATCGTCGCGAGCGTCTGGTCCTCGCCACGAACTTTGATGCCTTCTTTGGCCTCGATTGCTTGATGGATGCCGTCGGAATAACGGCGACCGTACATCAGGCGTCCCGTAAATTCATCGACGATGACTACTTCGTCGTCTTTGACGATGTATTGCTGGTCGCGATGGAATAGATTCCAGGCTTTGAGCGCCGCATTGAGTTGATGCGCGAGCTCGATGTTGCGCTGATCGTACAGATTTTGAATGCCGAGCATCTTCTCGACTTTTGCGACGCCGGGTTCGGCGATCGGCACGGCGTGTGCCTTCTCGTCGACCGTGTAGTCTTCGCCTTTTTTTAAACGCGGGATGATCTGCGCGAACTTTCCGTAGAGTTCGGTCGATTCTTGCGACGGGCCGCTGATGATCAGCGGGGTGCGCGCCTCATCGACGAGGATCGAATCGACTTCGTCGATCAGCGCGAAATACAACTCGCGCTGAACCAAATCTTCTACCTGCCACGCCATGTTATCGCGTAGGTAATCGAACCCAACCTCGTTATTGGTAACGTAGGTGACGTCACACGCATACTGCGCGCGGCGCTCGATGGGTTCGAGCCCGTGTTGGATGATGCCGACGGTCAGTCCTAAGAACTCGTAAAGCGGCCCCATCCATTCGGCATCGCGACGCGCAAGGTAGTCGTTGACGGTGACCACGTGGACGCCGCGGCCCTCGAGGGCGCGGGCATATACGGGAAGCGTCGCGACGAGCGTCTTGCCTTCGCCGGTCTTCATCTCCGCGATGCGGCCTTCGTACAGCACCTGGCCGCCCATGATCTGGACGTCGAAATGGCGCATCCCTAGAACGCGCTTGCCGGCCTCGCGGACGACGGCGAACGTTTCGGGCAGGAGATCGTCCAGCGTTTCGCCTGCTTGCAGGCGTTCGCGAAACTCGATCGTTTTTGCGCGGAGCGCTTCGTCGGAGAGCGCTTGCGTCGCCGATTCTAACGCGTTGACCTTATCGACGGTGCGCCGCAATCGCGAGACTTCTCGCTCGTTGCCGTCAAACAGCGCTTTCAGGAATGCCATACGGGTACTCGTGTTCTCCTAGCGTGCGGGGCCTCTGCCCCCAGCCTCCTATTGTACACCGTCGGGATGCGACCGTTGTCGCACCCTTGCGAGCCGGGCGGATTAGGAGACTATGGGAAGGCTAACGATAAAGGTGCTGCCCTGGTTTTCCTTGCTCTGTACGACGATCGCCCCCTTGTGGGCCTCGACGATCTTGCGCGCAACGTAGAGGCCTATTCCGGACCCGGCGATCCCCTGGCGTCTGGCGTTGCTTGCTCGGCCGAATCGAGTGAAGAGCGTTGCCAACTCCTCGCTCGGAATACCGATCCCCTCGTCGCTCACCTCGATGAGCGCCCGATCGGCCGCTCGACGGACCCGCACACGCACGGTGCCTTCGGAGTATTTCAGCGCGTTCTGAAGCAGGTTATCGACCACGTGCCGGAACCTTTGAGGATCCAGCTCCACCGGAATCGGTTCGGACGGAACCTCTACGACCACGCGCTCGTTGTTGGGTGCCGCGGCCCGCGCGCAGTCCGCGACGAACGATCCGAGCTCCAGCGTCGTCCGAGCGAGCGAAAAGCCCTCGGATTGCGTCTGCGCCAAAACGAGCGCGTCGTCCGAAAGTCGCACCAGCCGGCGAGTCTGCGAAAAGATCGTCTCGATTTCCTCGCGCCCTTCGTCCTCGGCTTCCAGCAACAGTTCGCAGTATCCAAGAATCACCGTCAGCGGGCCCTTGAAATCGTGGGCCAACATTGCGAGCAGATCGTCTTTAAATTCGCTCGACTCTTGGAGCGCACGATTGGCGAAACTCATCGCCTCGTACAGTTCCAGGTTTCGCAAAGCCAGGGCCAGCAACGCCCCGAACTCTTGCAACAATCGCAGCTCGTCCCGACCAAATCGCCCGCGATTCTCGCGTCCGAGCAGCAAGAACGCATCGATGGTATCGACGGCGCGATCCGGCGCCGCCGATCGCGCGAGCGGGATCACGACGTAACCGGGCCCGTCGATCAAGCGCTGGACCCGCCGGTCGTCGCTCCCAAGCCCCGAGAGACGTTCGGCGCGATGGGCGACATCGAACCCGCTAGCCTCGATCAACGAAGGCACCTCGGCGCCGTAGTAGCCGACGCACTCATACGAGGTGCTGGCCCAGCGCAAGACACACGCACGTTCCGCCCCAACCAGGTTCGCGGCCAAGCGGCACATGACGTCGGCCAACGGTGAGATCGAGGTGTGGCTCAGAATCGAGCGCGCGGCTTCGGCCAGGGTTTCCCGCTCTTGCGCTCGCCGCAACTCGCGTTCGTATGCATGCGCGTTCGCGAGCGCGATCTCAAGATGAGAACCCAGCGTACGGAAAAACGTCGCGCGTTCTTCGTGCGGCCAATCGATTTCGCCCTCCGCGGCCCGCACCACGAACATTCCCCACAGCGTGCCGTCGATGCGCAACGGAACGACGACGCCGCTGCGATCGTCGAAAAGTGCCGAGCGAGCCGCGCGCGGCACCAAAGATTCGCTCGACGGCTCCTCTACCGCAAGAAACGGCTCCAATAGCGCGCGTTCGACCGATGCCGCCGGTTCTCGGCTGCGCTGCTCGCGCATCCGCAGAGCGCGGCGCACGAGCGACGCACCGTCGATCGCGTATGCCGCGCAATCGACGGGCAATTCGTGCGATACCGTAACCGCAAAGACCAATAATACTTCGTCGACGTACTGCGTATCGCGCAGGATACGCACCACCCGCTCGAGCGTCTCCGCTTGCGAACGCCGTGCCCGTTCCCGTTCGTACAAACGCGCGTTCGAGAGCGCGAGGCCCACGTGAAATGCCAGCGACCGCAGCGCCGTCACATCCGCATCTTCGAAGCCGCGCGGCCGATCGAACGCGAGCACCAGCGCGTCTTCCACCTGCCCGTCGACGACGAACGGGACGGCGATCGCACTCTTGGTCCCCGCACCAAAGGGTCCGCTCGCATCGATGTCCTCGCGGCGAACGGTGAGGCCGCCGAAGACTTTGCGCAAGTCCGCATCCAACTCGATCGGGGCCCGGGGCGGGGCGGCGGCGCCGTCGTGCACCGCGGAAGCGGCGATCACCGCCCGATCCGCGTTGGCCAGCCGTTCGTAAACGATGCAGCGATCGGCGTCGAATGCCGCGCGTACGCCGTCGACGATACCGAAGAGGACGTCGCGCCGATCCAGCGATTTGTGCAAGCGCTCGTTGACCATCGCCAGCAGTTGACTGTCGCGCGACTGACGGCGTGCCTTCACCAGTGCCCGATCGCGCTCGAGGAGGCGCGCGATCACCGCGCAGAGCGAAATGAGTTCTGCCCGAACTTCCGCCGACGCAGGCTCGTCCGGCATCGCGACGACGACCCCGATGGTCTGCGAACCGGCTACCAGCGGCACGAACAGCGCGTCGGCCCTCCCAAGCGTACTCGTGACGCCGACGAACGCGCGCTGCTGCTCTCTGGATACCAGAGAAGCGCCACCCTCGTCGAAGCGCGCGAGCGCGTGCAGAAAGAGCCGGCGCAGTTCGGCGGAGCCGTCGCGCAGCGCAAAACCCCGCGCCTCCAAAGGATCGGTGAGGCTGGTTTGGCCTTCGTCGTCGAAGACCAACACGCTCACCTCACCACCGGAAACGCAAGCGCGCACGGCACCGATGATGGCTGCCGCACGCGCTTGGGGTGTTGTTGCATCGGCGAGCTCGATTAGCGCGCGGAAACGGTCGGTCAGCGAGCTGACGGTGAGCCCTCCTGCATATTACGGGCTTAGCGCAAGCCCGCTAATCGAACCTGGGGAAGTCAGCGTCGCGGAAGGGGCGACGTTGCCGTTCGCGGTCGCGGCGTAAACGTACACCACGCCCGCTCCCGACGAGGTTGAATCGGCAACGTAAATCTTGCCGCTCGAATCGACCTTCACGTCGGTCGGCGCCAGCAGTAGCGTGGCGCTGCCCGTAATTTTGCGCACCGGTGCCGGCGAAACGCTGCCGTTAAGGCCCGGGCTGAAGACCAAGATCGAGGGCGGCATGCCCAGCGCCGGGTTCCCCTGGTCGCTGACGTAGATATTTCCCGAACCGTCTAGAGCCACGCTGGTCGGCGTGACGATGCCGGTCGCCGCTCCCGAAATTACGAACGCCGGAGCAAGATCGAGCGGGGTTGCGGTCGGAACGGGGGTCGGGCTTGTCGTTGGGCTGGCCGACGGGTTCGCCGTCGGGGTGGGCGACGGTGTCGGTGCCGGGGTCGCGCTGGTAGCCGGGGTCGGAGCGGGAGTCGGAAGGGCAAAGCCTTCGACCGAAGCGCCCTGCAGATTGGCCACATACAGCTTGTCGCTCGAATCGACCGCTATGCCGCTGGGCACGTTAAGGCCGGTATTCGGGCCCGCGATCACGGTGTACGGAGAGCCGAGTATCGTGCCGTCAAAAAGCAGCACCTGGCTGGTCACCCCGGCGCCGGCCGCCGAATTGACGTTGCTCACCGCAAGTTGAGGAGACGGCGTGCTTCCGGTCGTCGGATATGAGAAGACCGCGATGCCGCGCGGGTGCTGGACGTTCGTCGTGCCGTTGATCGGCAGGACGTTGCCCGTCGCCAGCGCTTTGATCACGATAATCGAAGCGACGCCGGTCGATTGCGCGTAGTTCGTAACGTAGAGGTCGCCAAAGGAGTCGAATCCGATGTACTGCGGCCCGGTAATCTGAGTGTTCGACCCGCCGATTTGGTTCGACGGCCCCGAGCCGGAAGCGGCGCCCGGCAAGTAAATGCTGACGGCATTCTGGGATGTGTTGGTCGCATAGAGCGACGCGGTGGGGAAATTGGGTCCGACGCTAATTGGGTTTGTGTTATTCGAACTGCACGCGACGAACGCGCCCGCAGCGACGAGGGACACAAATCCCAGGGTAAGCCTACGCAGCATGTACTCTCCTTGGGTTATTGAACGGTGCCGTGTTCCCTTAGTGGGCCGAGTTTCCTGGAGCGACGGCGTTCGCCCGGGCCCCGTGACGATGCGACCCGACAAACGTCCAGGCCGCATATGCGACCAAGAGCAGGATCGCGACCGCGACGAGCGCGGTCAGCCACCGCCGGCGGACGTAGGCCGGACGGCTGCTCTGGGTATCGATGATCTCTCTCGGCATAGTCTTATCGATAAACCTTAAAGGGAGCGGCGTTCGGGCCGGTTGATTTCCTGGGCGTTCACGCGGCGGAGCAGCTCTCCGACGGTCACGAACTGGTACCCTGCCCGCCGAAAGCGAGCGACTACTTCGGGCATCGCCTGGATCGTCGCAAGCTTCCCGCTATGCAAGAGGACGATTTCGGGCGCGGTCGCGTATTTGGCCATGTGCGTCTCGATTTGCCTGGGGGTAAGCGTTTTCCAGTCGCCGCCGTCGTCGGTCCACAACACGACCTGGTAGCCGAGCGATTGGACGGCGTGCAGGGTGGCGGTGGTATAGCGTCCGTGGGGAGGGCGCATGAGCGTGCGAACGGAGGGATCGTGGGTCAGGGACCACAGCACGTCACGGCCCCGGAGCACCTCTTCCTGTACTTGCCGATCCGATTCTTTGTCGAGGTCCGGGTGCGAATAGGTGTGGTCGGCGACCTCGTTACCATCGGCCTCGATCCGGTGCGCGAGCTCGGGCCATTGCTGAGCATCGCGCCCGATCAGGAAAAATGTCGCCGGGACGTGCAATGCATGCAACTGATGCAACAGCAGCGGCGTGAAAATCGGATACGGTCCGTCGTCGAACGTCAATGCGATCAACTTCGGATAGGCGTCCTTTCCGGCCGCCAGCGTTGGTTGATGGGTTACCCGGTACAGCCGCGCGCCCAGATCGCTCGAGAATTCGTTATGGACGTTCATCGACGGAGTGACCAGGGTGGGTCGCAACTCGTCGCTGCTACGAACCAGCAGATGCCAGCCGCCCAGCGCGAGGGCCGCGACGAACGCGAGAAGTGCAAAGAATCGCATGCGCAACCGCTACCTCGGGCCTAGCTTTGCGAGATCGCGACCGACGATGACCGTCACGTCGCTGGTGGGAGCGCCCGGCTGCGTCCCGGCCGCTGCCTGAGCGTCGGCGCCGTCCGAAAGCACGGGGATCGAATGCAGCGTTATCGGTAGTGCGTCGCGCACCTTGGCGCCGGCAAACGTCGTTTTCGAGTGTTCGTGAATGGTGGTGACACGATGATCCTGGGTGGGCGCATTACCGACGCTGCCGATCGTGAAACCGGCCTTTCGCAGGCGCTCCGCGACCGCGTGCGCGGCGTTGGGCACCCCGCTGCCGTTCTCAATGTCGACGCGCAGCGTACCGGGCACGATCGCGGCGAGCGCCATCGCATCGGGCGAAGGCTGCGGCACCGGAGGGGCGATCAGCATCGATTGGACCAATTGCGCCCGCGCCACGGTGTCGGGCACGAGCGAATCGCCGTAATCGGGCAGATTGATATCGGCGGTATACGGAACCTGTTTGGTCACCAACCCGCCGGGGGTCATCTCCGAATAGTAATTCGCGAGCGAAAGCAATTCGTTGTCGGTAAAGTCCGTCATGACGTCTTTGCGAAACACCGCCAGCAGCGTCCCGGCGTGCAGGAGGGTGTTGATGCGATCGCCTTTGAGCTTGGTAATGAGCGCGTGCAACACTTCTTGTTGACGCATGATGCGGCACGGATCGCTACACCAGTCGTGGCGGAAGCGCATGTAGCCTACGGCCTGGTCGCCGGTGAGATGTTGCATGCCCTCTTTGAGATGGATGTGCAAATGGCCCCACGAGTCGTCGTAGTTGATCGACCCGCCGGTGCAATTCGTTTTCTCGCGCAAACAGTCCGAGGTCTTCACGTAAACGTCGACACCGCCGATGGCATTGATCACATCCTTGGTTGCGTCGATGCGTAGCACGATGTAGCGGTCGAAACCCGGAATACCGAGCCAGCCCGCAATGACCGACTTGGCTTCGCTCACGCCGCCGTCGGCTTGAGCCTGGTTGATCTTGGCTTGCTGGCCATTCGGCATCGTCGCGACCATATCGCGCGGTATCGAGAGCTCGTAGATGCGCTTGGTCGGAAAATCGAAATTGACGGCCCAAATGACGTCGCTTCGCGAGTTCGTCGAGAACTCGATGTCGTTGGCCGTGTAGTCGTAATCCAAACCTTCGACCAGGACCAACAAATTCGACTTTCCGAAAACCTGTTCGGGCGACGGCACGAAGGCATCGGTGATGAGTTGCATCGGCGTTTTATGCTTGAACGCCGCGTACCCGACCAGAGCCGATGCGAGGCCGATGAACAGCAGCCCTGCGATCAGCAAGACGCGCCGTAGAAGCGGCGCGTTCGACCGCCGCGTACGCGGCGCTTCCGGCGACAGATGCTTACCCAACGATACTGGTCTCCCTCACGGTTGCACGGCCGTAGAAATCGAAGGCTCCGAGCCCGTCAAGCGTGACGGGAACGAACGCGCCGATCTGGGCCTCACCACTAAAATAGATGCCGCCGTCGACACCCGGGGCTTCACCCTGCGAACGACCGAACCATACCTGAGCCTGCCCCAACGCCGCCCGAAACGGATCGCTTTTACGAAGCGGTCGCCGCTCCTCAACCAGGACGTTCACCTGCGAGCCCAGTCGCCGCGACCGAGCGCGCTCCGAGGCCTGACGTTGCGCCTCGCGCAGCCGCACCAGCCGCTTGCGGCGCTCGCGCGCCGAAACGGTTCCCGGCAGCGTCGCGCCCGGAGTACCCTCTTCCGCGCTGTACTCAAAAAAGCCAACGCGATCCAGTTCGGCCCGGCCTATCCACTCTTCAAGATAGGCCACATGTTCCTGCGACTCTCCTGGGAAACCCACGATGAACGTCGAGCGCATCGTGATGCCCGGAACGCGGCGGCGGAATTCGTCGATGATCTCGAGATAGCGTTCGCCGTTGCTCGGCCGCAACATCGCCCGCAGCACGTCCGGATGCGCGTGTTGCAACGGCATATCCATGTATTTACAGACCTTCGGCAAGCGAGCGATCGCCTCGATCAGTTCGCTGTCCACCGTCGCCGGATAGAGATAGAGCAAGCGGATCCAGTCGATGCCTTCGACTTCGTGCAGACTTTCGAGCAGTTGCGCGAGGCCGCCGCGGCGCATCCCCCGGTCGCGTCCCCACATCGACGTATCCTGCGCGATGAGTACCAGTTCGCGCGTGCCGCCTGCAGCGAGCGCCCGCGCTTCCTTTAGAATTGATTCCTCGCTCCGGCTGCGGAACGCGCCGCGCAATTTGGGGATGATGCAAAACGTGCACGGATGGTCGCATCCCTCGGCAATTTTCAGATATGCGGTGGCCCGCGGCGTCGTAATGAGACGCGGCAGAAAATCGTGCTCGGGTTCGGCCTCGAAATCCAATCGAACCGGACGCTTACCGGCTTGAACGTCGTCGAGCAACTCCACGATCCCGGCGTACGAGCCGGTGCCGACCACGCCGTCGATTTCCGGAATCAACGCTTGCAATTGTTCGCCGTATCGCTGGGCCAGGCAACCCGCAACCACGAGTTGCTGCCCGGCGCGCTTCTGCTGCGCGTGCTCCAGAATGACTTCGGTCGACTCCGCCTTGGCGGGGTCGATAAACGCGCAGGTGTTGATGATGACGGTATCGGCCTGCGAGGCGTCGGCTTCCAGCTGCCATCCGGCCGCGCCGAGCTTAGCGATCATGACTTCGGTATCGACCAAATTTTTGGCGCATCCGAGGCTGACAAACGAAACTGAGGGCAACGTGCTACCTGTAATTCACAAATTGGAGAGGAAGTTCGAAGTTCATCGCTTTTAGTGCGGCGATCACCGCCTGCAACGCGTCACGATCCTTGCCGGAGACGCGCAATTGCTCGTCTTGGTATTGGGCATTGACCTTGAGCTTGAGCGACTTGATTTTCTCCGTGAGCTCCTTGCTCTTCTCTTTCGGGATCCCGCTCCGGAGCGTAATGATCTGGCGAACGGTGCCGCCCGCGGCCGGCTCGACGGCGCCCAAATCGAAGGCCTTGATATCGATGCCGCGCTTGATTGCTTTGCCCTGCAGGATGTCGATGACGTTCTTCATCTTGAGTTCGTCGTCGGAGACGACGGTGATTTTTTTGCCGTCGCTTTCGATGCTCGTTTTGGAGTTCTTGAAATCGAAACGCCCTTCGACTTCTTTGCGCGCTTGATTGAGCGCGTTATCGAGTTCTTGCTGGTCGATGCGCGACACGACGTCGAACGATGATTCGCTCGCCACGATTTCTCCTCCGGATGATGCAGTCAGCTGACGTCTTGCGACGCTATAACGAAAACGTACGTTCGACGACGCTTCCGTCGGCGCCCAGCTTTCCCAGGCCCTTTCCATCGACGTAGACGCTGACGCCGCCCGCATTTCCGATGCGCAGGCGAGCCGTCTTACCGTGGAAGAGCCGAGACGTCCCGGCCGGAAACGTACCCTCCATGCTAACATTTCCGTCAACCGTCACCCGCACCCACGAGGGAGCCGAGAGGACGACCTGGACGGTATTGGGGCCACCGCTCCCCGGGCTCGACGAGGGCACGGGGCTCGACGAGGGTGCTGAGCTCGGCGACGCCCCGGGGCTCGGCGTGCCGCCCGCCTGCGAAGCGATCGGAGTCTCCGAAGCGACCGGGCTCGGCAAAGCAACCGGCAGGCTGGAAGCGGCGGAGCTCGGGGCTGCCGACGATTGGGCCGTCACCGGGGCGGGGCTCTTGGTCCCGATCGTTAACTCGTTGTAGACGACGAAGGCGATCAACGCCACGGCAACCAAGGCGGCCAGCCACAGAACGGGGGTGAGGTTTCGCGGCGGTGGCTCAGCCTCGGCCGGAGGCGGCAAGGGTTGCCGGGAAGGACGGCTCGGGGGTTCGTGCGATTCGACGGCCGGCGGAATCGGCCGATCGGTGAAACTCGCGACGATCTCGTCGGCGTCGAGGCCTAAGAACCGCGCGTAGGTTTTGAGGAAGCCGCGGATGTATACGGGGGCGCCGATCGCCACCCAGTTCTCGTCCTCAATGGCAGCAAGATAGACCGAGCGAATACGAATCTGCTCGGAGACATCGGAAAGGGAGAGGCCTCGAGCCTCACGTGCGGCGCGAAACCGCTCGCCCAACGCTGGCATTGGGGCTTTGTGTTAGTTCCTTTCTCCTGTTATCCTGTGCACTTAGGAATCCAACGAGCATGCAGAAACCCCGCGTGATCGCCGCAATGAGCGGCGGCGTCGATTCAGCGGTTGCGGCCGGCCTTCTGGTTGAAGCCGGCTACGACGTGATCGGCGTAACGATGAAGATGTACTCACCCACTCGAGCGCCGCACGCGAAAAGCTGCTGCGGCATCGATGACTTCGACGACGCCCGGCGCACCGCCGCGACGCTGGACATCCCGCACTACGTCCTGAATTTCGAGGAGACGTTCCGCCGGAACGTCATCGAGCGTTTCGCCGACGACTACGCGCAGGGACGCACGCCCAACCCATGCGTCTCGTGCAACAACTTCGTCAAACTGGGGACGCTGGGAGCGTATGCCGACAAGCTCGGTGCGACGTACATCGCAACCGGACACTACGCACGGGTCGAGCATCGCGAAGACGGCACGCATCTGTTCCGCAACCCGCATGCGAAAGACCAGGCCTACGCTTTAGCGCAACTGACGCCCGCGCAACTCTCCCGGCTCCTTCTTCCGCTCTGCGATTGGGACAAAGCGACGACCCGTTCGCACGCGCAGCGGCTCGGGCTCGCGATCCACGATAAGACCGAGTCGCAGGACATCTGTTTTGTCGAAGGCGGCGATTATCGCGCGGTCCTGGAGCGCGTTCGCCCGGGTATCAACGCACCCGGAACGATCGTCGCGTCCGATGGGACCGTCCGCGGCACGCACGCCGGGATCGCGCAGTACACAGTCGGGCAGCGTGCCAAACTCCCTGCGAGCAACGCCGGGCCGCGATATGTCACCCGTATCGACGCCGCGACGAACACCATCACCATCGGGACCCACGACGAGCTTCTGGCGGATGGGTTGGAGGCGACGGAAGTCAATCTCTTACGCCCGGATCTCTTGGGCGAGCAACCGAGGCCGGTCGACGTGATGGTTCGCTATCGAGCGGTGCCGGCTCCGGCGCTCGCCAGCATCGATCGAACCGGGAACCTCCAGGTGCGATTCGACAAGCCGGTCCGCGCGGTGACCCCCGGACAATTGGTGGCACTTTTCGAACGCGACGGCGACGAAGTCTTGGGGGCGGCGACGATCGCGCATATAACCTAGCGGCTGCCGCTTTTGGAACCGAGCCGAAGCGGGTAGGTTGGGTTCGACGGGGAGCACACACTATCGATATGACGGTTTTTTCCTCTTACGCGGTTCAACGAACGCCGCCCGAGCCTCCCAGCGCCGATGCGGCGGATGCTCTGCTGGCACTCCTGATCGCTAGGGCGGACGTCCCGGCTGCCACGGTGATCTTCTGGAAAGCGGGCAATCCGTGGCTTGCCCACAGCATCGGGTTGCACGACGCTGTCGGGTTCGATCTCAGAAGTCTCGCCGTCCCGGCGCTCACGATCGTGGACGATCCCGAGCACGACGACACATTTTCGACATCGTCTCTCGTGCATGGCCCGGAACAGCTTCGCTTTATCGCGACCGCCCCGATTCGCTCTCCCGATGGCGCCGTGCTCGGAACGCTCGCTCTGCTCGATCGGATCGCACGCGAGGACGGGGCGCAGATCGAGCCGATTCTTCGCGACGGGGCCGCGATCGCCGCCGTCATCGCTCAGCAGCGCAGCACTCCGGAAGGACGAACCGAGCAGATCGAGATCCTCGAGCGCGCGGTCGATGCGGCCCAGAGCGGCATCGCGGTCTGCAGCCTCAACTCCGATGGTACTCTGCCCCGTTTCCTCTATGTCAACAACGCAATCGTCGGGCGATCCGGCATCTCGCGCGGGCAATTTCTCAGCGGCTTTCCCGGTGTATTCGATCGAGAACCCAACCTTGAATTCTCCCGTCGTATCGCCCGACATATGCGAGATAACGACGAAACGCCGTTCGAGACCGAGTATCAAGGCGCTAAAGGCGCGACGTACTTGTTGAATGTCTGCTGTTCGCGCCTTGAGAGTCGCCCCGGTGAAGAGCCGCACTATATCCTCGTGACCGAAGATATTACAGAACGGCGAGGCCGCACCCAAATCACCCGTTTGTTCGAATCGGTGATCGCCGATACGTCCGATCTCGTGTTAATTACCGATGCTACGCGACCGAGCGAGGGCGGCCCATACATTCGCTACGTCAACGGGTCCATGAGCGCGTTTTTACAGCGACCCAGCGGTGATTTGATCGGGCAGCCGACGCACCGTCTCGTGAGTGAATTGACCGAACTGCGCACGCTGCGCTCGATGGATCACAAGCTCGAACACTACCTTCCGATCGCGAACGAAGTGGCCTTCAGGCGAGGCGACGGCGAACGGATCTGGAGTAGCTTCACTGCCAGGGCATTGCGAGACGAACGCGGCGAGCCGACGTACTGGCTCTTCACCGGTCGCGACATCACGGCACGCAAGCAAGAGTATCGGCAGAGCGCCCAATTCGCGCAGGCGTTAGATTCGGCTGATGAACCGGTCGTGATCTATGAGGTCGTTCCTCCGTACGAACTCGAGATCAGCTACCAAAATCGCGCGGCGATGGAACAGGGCAGGTATCTGTCGACGACGCTTCTGGGCGCGGGCGACCCGTCGCACGAGATGCTCGTGCTGTGGCATCGTCTGGAACAGGGCATCTCGGTGCAGCGGATGATGTTCGTGCAGACCGACGAGGAACCGGGTGCGTGGGTATCCTTAGAGGTGCGGCCCACCCTCGACGATACCGGAGCGCTAGCGTCGGTCACCGCGATCCAGCACGTGCCCGGGGTGCGCACGCGCGCAGCCGGCACGAATCATCCCATGCTCTTCGCGATCGCGCTCGCCGACGAACTGCTCGGATATCATGCCCTAGCCGATCGGATGGACGCGCTTGCAACGATCCTCGAAGCAGAGTGGCGCGCGCAGGTCGCTTTCGAATATGTCGATCTCATGCCGTTCGGATCCGACGTCGTCATAGGCGTGGAGCCTCAAGTGGCAGAGTTCCTTAGCGCCGGCGGGGTGCTCGTACCGAGGGGCACGATCCGCATTCGCGTGACGTGGAACCTCCCGCTCTCGACCGACATGACGACCGCGTTACGGCTCTTTCTCGAAGCGATCGCAAAGCGTAATTTGATAGCCTAGGAGCCTGTCGGGCTCCTAGGCCGTCGCTAAAGCCATGTCGGCCCGCACGTTCCAATACGTATCGCGGATCACGGGCCGGAAGCCGGCTCCGATAACCGCATTTTCCAGATCGCTTCGCGTCGCGACGTTGGTGGAGCCCGCGTCGTGAACGACCTGCTCCTCGAGAATCGTGCCGCCCATATCGTCGCAGCCGTAGAATAGGGCGAGTTGGCCCATCTTCAAGCCCGGCGTCAGCCACGAAGCCTGCAAATGCGGAAAATTATCCATGTAGAGTCGCGATACGGCCAAGACCCGCAAGTACTCCAAGCCCGTCGATTCCTTGCCGCGTAGCGGGGTTTTGAACGGCACGTAATACCACGGAATGAATGCGGTGAAGCCGCCGGTCTCGTCCTGTAAGTCGCGCAACACCTGCATGTGCTCGATACGCTCTTCGTTGGTTTCGATCGAGCCGAACATCATCGTCGCCGTCGTCGGCATACCCAGCAGTTGCGCCTCGCGCATGACGCCGAGCCATTCGTCCGGCTTCACCTTGCGGGCCGAGATGCGCTTGCGAACGCGTTCGACCAGAATCTCGGCGCCGGCGCCCGGCAGCGATTTCATCCCGGCATCTTTGAGGCGTAGCAATATCTCGCGAACCGGCAGATTCTCCACGCGTGAAAGCCCGATCACTTCCGAAACGGAGAGCGAGTGGATATCGACGTTCGGATACTCGCTGCGCACGCGATTGAAGAGCCGTTCGAACCACGCGATGCCCAACTCCGGGTTCACGCCGCCCTGGATCATGATTTGCGTCGCGCCCTGGTCGGCTGCAAACTTGACCCGGCCGATCACGTCGTCGTGCGACATCGTGTAGCCTTCGGCATGTTTTTCCGGCCGAAAGAACGCGCAAAACGTGCAATGCACGTTGCAGACGTTGGTGTAGTTGATCGTCGTATCGATCACATACGTAACGACGTCGGTCGGATGCAACTGCATCCGGCGAGCGTGAGCGGCCATCCCAAGATCGTGGAGATCCGCCTCGTTATACAGACGAACGCCTTCATCGTACGAGAGGCGTCCGCCCCCGGCGGCTCTGTCGAGCAAGCTAGCGAGAGACGACACCGATGACCTCCGGAAGTGTTGACGGGACGCGCGGAATCGCGCCGATCGCAAAAAGCTCGCGGCAATACGCCGCTAGACCGCTCTGCGCGGCCGAATGAAACGTGAAATTGAGTTTCCCGTAGTACCGCTCGTAAAAGCCCTCGGGACGAGCGAACGTCCGCTGCGCTTCTCGGACGACATACTCCACGTTCGCGCGCGACCACGTGTAAGCGTCCGTCAGCGCGTGCATGCAGGCGCGCACCGCTTCGGGATCGAGCTCGTAGGCGTCGCGCCGCGCGGCCCATACGGCAAAGACCGTCTGCTGCGAGGTCCACTCGTGCCATAACGTGCCGAGATCGTACACGTGCTCCGGCTGAAACCGCAACAGCGCGTCGATGGCGGTATCGCCGATCAGCAGCGCCGGACGGCCTTGTTCCGCGCACGCAATCGGCTCGGCGTGGTCGACGTATTTCGGCTGCACGCCGTACCGCCGCTCCAACAAAACGCGCAGGAGATTGCGGCCGCTCTCGGATTCCTGCGTGACCGCGATCTCGACGCCGTCGAGCAACGCCGGCGGCGTCTGCGATACCAGCACGACCGAAACGACTTCGTCCCGAGCGCCGATGCAGAGGTCCGGCAACAGCACGAGTTCCTCCGCGTGCTTCGCCCAAGCGAAGGCGCTGATCGGGCTCAGATCGAGCTCGCCACCTAGAAGCATCGCGTTAAGACGGGCCGGAACGTCCGCATGCAGCGTGCCGGGGTAGGCGATCGCCCCGGCGTCAAAGGCCGCGTAGACCGGGAGGTCGTTGGTGTAGCGGATGCGTCCGCACCGCAAGCTCACGCGCCACCGCGAGGGACGGCGTTACGCATGGATCAGCTCTTGCTCGACGGGCGACCAATCGTAGGGAAACTCGTCGTACGTGGAGTTGCGTCGTACCGGCGTATAGCCGACCGCTTCGATCAGGCGGCGGAACTCGCGATCGTCAACGTATTGGCCGGACTGCGTCCCCGCGGAATGATAGATCATCTCTTCATCCGTCGATCCGTGCGTGCCGTCCATATCGTCGGCGCCGAACTCCAGCGCCACCTGGCAGATCTTGATGCCTTGAATCATCCAGTAAGCTTTGATGTGATCGAAGTTATCGAGCATCAGCCGTGCGACCGCGAAGGTGCGAATGTCGTCCAAGCCGCCGGTCCACCCGCAATCGTTGAGCTCGTTGCCGTCGGGATGGAACGCCAGCGGGATGAACGCGTTGAAACCGGGCGAGCGCTCCTGCGAGGCGCGCAAACGCAGCAGGTGATCGACGCGATCCTCGAGCGATTCGATATGTCCGTAGAGCATCGTCGCGTTACTGGCCACACCCTGGCGATGGAGCTCTTCGTGAATTTCGAGCCAGTTCTCGCTATTGACTTTGTTCGCGCAGATTTTAGCGCGCGTCTCTTCGGCGAAGATCTCGGCTCCGCCGCCGTTCACGTTGTCCAGGCCCGCCTCTTTGAGTTGGGCGATGATCTCCGGATAACTCATCCGATGGCGCTTGGCCATATAGTCGATTTCGGCGGCTGTGAATAGCGAAAGCTGTACGTGCGGCAGCGCGTCTTTGAATCGCCGCATGAGGGGGAGCCAATAGTCGAGCGAAAGCTGGCGCGGGTCGTGGCCGCCGACGATATGGAGCTGGTTGAAGTTCGTCCCCGTCTCCAGCGCCTTTTCGAAAACTTGGTCCGCGGTCATGCGAAAGACGCGGTCTTTTTCTTTGAACTCATCGGCCGCGAACGAACAGAACTTGCAATTCGCGTAGCACACGTTCGTCGAGTTGATATATCGGTTGAGGACGTAAAAGACGTTCTTTCCGCTCTTGCGTTCTTTCTGCGCACGCGCGATGCGCCCGAGATTATGCAAATCGGCCGTCCGATACAGCGCCAGCCCGTCGTCCATGCCGAGCGAAACGCCCGCCTCGACTTTGCGCTCGATCTCGACGAGTGCCGGATCCATCGCATATCCCACAGCTTTCTCTTCGCCTTCCTTAAAAAACAACCGCGGTACGCGGTTCCCCCTACTCTACGGTGCTGCGGTAGGGGAGCCAAAGACCTTTATCGGCACCGCCGCGACCCCTGCCGATACGAGCGCAACCGCCAGAAACCCACCGGCGACCAAATCCGTCACATAGTGAGCCCCTAACGCAAGCCGGGACCAATAGACGGCCACCACGACGACCGCGAGCAACGCGCTCAGGATGCCCCGGCCCGGCAGGCGGCTTTTGCCGATAAACGCCGACCACAACCCGTAGAAGCCCAGCGAGATGGCCGCGTGGGAGCTTGGGAACGAGAACGAGGTTTCATGATGGATCACCCAGTCTAAACGGCGCGGCCGCGCATAGAGATGCTGCAAGAGATCGGTGCCGCGCCAACAGAGCAGTAGCAGGATCAGGCTAAAGGCCACGCGCGCGCGCCATTCCGGGAAGCGCCAGGCAACCACGAGCAGCGCGATGCCGAGCGGACCCAGCACGTACGGATAGCAGAGTTGCGTCACGGCCCAGGCCGCTCGCGCGCCGTGCCCGACGACCGCCCGTTCGAAGGCTACCAGCCATAGCGGTTCGCCGTAAGCGGTGACGTACCAACCCAGGCCAAGCACCAGCGAGAACGACCCGAGCGCGATCGCTGCCGCAGCGAGCCGCCGGTTAGGAGGCGTCGTCGAAGAGGGACTGCTGCTCATCCTCGCCTTTCCCTAACCGCGGCGCGATGATCTCGAGCTCGGAGAGCCCGATGATGATCTTGCGCGGCTTGGTGCCTTCGTGGGGCCCGACGATCTTGAAGTCTTCCAGTTGCTTCATCACGCGCACCGCGCGAGGGTGTCCGATCGAGAATTGCGATTGCAGCGCGGCCGTCGATGCGTAATTGCTCTCGATGATGAACTTTGCCGCTTCGTAGCACAGGGGATCGGCATCTTTACGACCCTTTTCGTCATCGTCGCTCACCGGCACGACGTCGACGTCGAGCAGGTTCTCGGGCCGGGCCTGACGCGCCCAGAACTCCACGAGGCGATTGACCTCGCTTCCGGTGATGAGCGCGCCTTGCGAGCGGACGGGTTTGGGAGCATCGATCGGCAGATAGAGCATGTCGCCGCGGCCGAGCAGTCGCTCCGCGCCGGCCATGTCCAAAATCGTGCGTGAATCCACCTGCGAACTCACGGCGAATGCGATCCGCGACGGAATGTTCGCTTTGATCAAACCGGTGATAACGTCGACCGATGGACGCTGCGTCGCGACGATCAGATGGATGCCGGTCGCGCGCGCGAGTTGCGCGAGTCGCATGATCGTGGTCTCGACCTTCGCCGGAGCAACCAACATCAAGTCCGCGAGTTCGTCGATGACGATCACGACGTAAGGCAATTTCTCATTGGGAAACTTCGCGTTGTATTCTTCGATCTTACGCACGCCGGCCTTGGCAAATCGTTCGTAACGGGAATCCATCTCCTTGGTCATCTCGAAGAGCGCGCCGGCCGCCATGCGCGGATCGGTAATGACGTCCTTGATCAGATGCGGGATGCCGTTATAGACCGTGAGTTCCACGCGCTTCGGATCGATCATGAGCATCTGCACTTGGTCGGGTGTTGCGCTCACGAGTAGCGAGGCGATAATCGTGTTCAGACATACCGATTTGCCGGAGCCGGTCGCGCCGGCGACGAGCAGATGCGGCATCTTGCCGAGATCGCCGAACACGGGGCGGCCCGTAATATCCTTGCCCAGCGCCATCCATAGCGGCGGAACGACGCCGCGGTTGGGCAGCGCCTCGAGAATTTCGCGGATCGCGACTACCGAAACAGTGGTATTGGGCACCTCGATCCCGACCGCCGACTTCCCGGGAATCGGGGCTTCGATCCGCACGCTGGTGGCGGCGAGCGCCAGCGCCAGATCGTCGGCCAACGACGCGATCTTGGAGATTTTGACGCCGCGTTCGGGCTTGAGTTCGTAACGCGTGATCGAGGGGCCGCGCTCGATGTGCGCGACCCGCGCACCCACGCCGAAACTCGCCAGCGTGTCTTCGAGGACGTGCGCGCGATTGGAGTCGTCTACGACCTGCGCCTGGGGCGGGTCGAAGAGCGCAAGGTCCGGCAGCCGGTAGACCCGTTCGTGCTGCGCGGGCTCGTAATCGCCGCTAACGATCGGCGGCCGCACGGGCGGCGCCGTCACGGCCGGAACGGCCGCCGGGGGGCGAACGACCGAGGTTGCGACGACCGGCTCATCCTCGTAGCCGTCCTCATCGTCGAGATCGTCTTCCAACTCCGCCTCGGATAGATCCTGAACGTCGAAAACCGGGGGCTTGGTTTTCTTGGGCTCCGGCTTGGGAAGGGCGAAGGCATCGCGGAGGGTCTCGTGCCCTCCTGGCATCGCGATCGTGAACTTGGGGAGCTTGGGCATCGGGGGCGGCTTGATGCGACCGATCAGCAGCAAGACCCAGCCGATCGCCTTTTTCAAACTGGCGTTCGTTAAGTACAGGGTGAGGCTGAGCGCCGCCACCGCGAGCACGACCCAGCCGCCGCTCGGGCCCACCAGCGAGACCAGGGCCCACCAGATCTCCCCGCCCACCACGCCGCCGCGCGTCGCGCCGGCTGCCGCCAGTCCCGCTTCGAGCATAAGGAAATAGGCGAGCGCGGCGCTACCGAGCCCCACGATCATCTTGGGAACGTTGATTTCGAGGAAGACGATCGTCCCAAAGAGTGCCGCCAGCACCGGGAAAAGCGGAGCTCCCCCTCCAAACAAGTGGCGCAACGCCCACGCCGTCGCGTGGCCGACGTTGCCCGCATGCTGCGGCACCGCTAGAGCGATACCGAGGAGAACCGCTAGTCCGATCGCGGTAATGCCGACGATCTCAAGGTTAATCTTCTTCGCATTGCCCTTACGGCGCACGCGTGCCATGAGAGATACCGTTTCGTCGTTACACTAGGAGTTCATTTGACCACGCCGACCATCGTCGTTCTCGACGGCGACCAAACCGGACAAGAATTGCTTGAGCAATCGCTGCGCGTGCTCGATAAGTCGGTCATCGACATCGATTTGGCTTTCGAAACTTACGACCTTTCGCTTGAAAACCGGCGCGCAACGCAGAACCAAGTGGTTCACGACGCCGCAGCCGCGATGAAGATCCATCGGCTCGGGCTCAAAGCCGCGACGATCACGCCCGAGCAGAAGGGCGACGTCGGTTCGCCCAACGCCATCCTTCGCAAAGAGATCGAGGGCAAAGTGATCGTGCGCACCGGCCGCAAGTTGCCGCGCGTGCGGCCGGTCGCCGGCATCCACGCGCCCATCTCGGTCGTGCGCATGGCGGTGGGAGACGCATACGGCGCCAAAGAGTGGCGCGAGGGTGAGGGTATGGACGAAGTCGCCTACCGCACCGAGGCGATCTCGCGTAGCGTCTGCCGTTACGTTTCCGAGTACGCGTTCGTACACGCTACGAAAATGGGCGCGACGGTTTTTGGCGGCCCGAAGTATACCGTAAGCCCGGTGTACGAAGGCATGCTCAAAGAAGAGATGGACGCTGCCGCGGCAAGGTACCCGCACGTCCCTTACGATCCCCAACTCATCGATGCGACCTACGCCCTGCTGCTCTCGAACGCGGGCGATAACCCCTTGGTTATCCCGTCGCTCAACCGCGACGGCGATTGCCTCTCGGATCTGGTGATGCAGCTCTTCGGCTCCATCGCGGGCGCCGAATCGATCCTGTTGGCTTTCGACGAATCGCTCCAGCCCTCGGTGGTAATGGCCGAAGCTCCGCACGGAACGGCGCCGCGGCTTTTTGGGAAAAACGTGGCGAACCCGCTGGCGATGATCCTTGCAGCCGGCGCGTTAATCGGGTACGTGCAGGACAAGCGTGCCGCCAACGCCTCGCGGGCGATCTACGAAGCGGCGCTGGAGGCCGTCCACGGAGGCACCGCGACGGCCGACCTCGGCGGACAGGCGTCGACGACCGAATTCACCGATGCGGTGATCGAGGGCGTCAAGCGCAAACTCGACGTCTGGTCGACGCTTTAGACGAAAGTAAGGAGGCGGGCGCGGCGGGTCGAACCATAACGTGGCGATGTTATGGTCCTCTCGCCGCGTGGCCTCGACCGCGCGGTCGAACCAGCGGCAAACCTACCGCCAATCGATCGAGCTCCCTATAGCAGTGAGCGTCGATGGGTTGCCCGCGCCCGTCTATGCAACCCTCGTGAACATTTCGGAGACCGGCTGCCGCGTCCGCTCGCTCATCCTGATCGATCGCCATCGCGCGGTGGAATTCCAACTCCGCCGCCAAGCGCTGGCGCCGTTGCTGTTGCGCGGAAAGGTCATGAGCCGTGCCACGCCTTCAGGCGGGGGCGGATACGAGTACGGCATCAGCTTCAACGGCATGCCGCAGAGCGAGCGCGACGCGCTCTCGCAAGAGATCCTCGAATTGCAGCGGCGCGAGGCGGCGGCGCGAGCGCAGCAGCGCAGCGCCGAGGTAAAGCCCGCCATCCCACCGGGCACCCAGCGCCGGCGCAGCGTCCGCACCCTCTTCTCATTTCCGGTGCGCTACCGATTCGGCAAGACGTCTTCGCCGGCGGAGGCGAACGACATCAGCACCGGCGGTTTGCGGCTGATGTGCCGCGAAGACGTGCCGTTGGGAGTCGACGTCGAGATTCGATTCAGGCTACCCAACGCGGTGCTCGACATCTTCCCGCCCTCTGAGGAGCGGACCGAAATCACGCCGTTCGGTCCCCGCAAGATTCGTCTGCCGGATAACCGCCGTCCCTTCGCCGAGATGCTGCTACGAGGCCGTGTGATTTCGCGATTCGCCCCGCAGCGCGGGCGCGAAGTCTACGGCGTGCAGTTCACCGATATCGACGGCTACCATCGCGAAGAGATCGCGCGCTTCACCCACGCGGTCCAGCTACAAAAACTGCGCAACGAATAGCCTTAGGCCGCGATCAGGGCGACGCCGACGAGCGCCAAGCCCACGCCGAGTTTCTGGATAAGGCGCAACCGCTCTTTGAGCACCACGCGCGCCAACAATACCGTACTTGCCGGATAGAGCGACGTGAGGACGGCGGCGACGGCGAGTTGACCGTTGTATGTAGCGAGCAGGTAGAGCGCATTGGCGGTCATATCGATCGCACCGCAAAAAAGGACCAACGGCAGCGTTCCGCCGCGAGGCCGCAGATCGGTCTTCGTCACCGCCGCCAACAACACGAGAAACAGCACCGACGAAACGCGCGCGCCGACCAGCGGATCGAGCCCCATGCCCGGCCGCGCGTGCGCTAGAAAGACATAGAATCCACCCAAGATCAGGCCGGAGGCGACGGCTTCCTTAACCCCACGAGTGGAGAACTCGCGGGTGCCGTCGGCTTCGGTGGACGACGAGATCATGACAACGGCAACGAGCGCGATCGCGATACCCAGAGCCTGCCCGAGGCCCAGGCGGTCGCCGCGGAACGCTCCGAACGCGACCGGAACCGCCGCCGCCAGCACGGCGGTGATCGGCGAGACCACCCCCATCTTTCCGACCGAGAGCGCGTGGTAGAGCAGCGCGATTCCCGCCCCGCCGCAGATGCCCGCCAGTGCCGCCCACTCGAGGTCGGCCGCATGAACGCGCGCCGGAAAGAACGGCAGCATGAAAAGCAACAGCACGAGCCCCGCACTCTGCGAAATCACGGTCACGGAAAGCATCGTGGTCCGCCGGGTCGCCAGGCCGCCGCAGAAATCGGCGCCGCCGTAGAGCGCCGCCGCGAGGATGCCCAGTACAACTGCCATTACGGTGTTCTCGGGATTCGGGAGGCGCGAACTAAACCTTGTGCCGCTCTTCCCAGGGGGCGCCCAAAACCAAAGATGACCGAGGTTACAATCCGGATAAAAAAGACTTGCGGACTGCATCCTCAGACTCTAAGGTAACGTTAAGGTCATTAAGGCTGCGAAGGACTAGCGATACACCTTCTTTCTTTTTGCTATTCCCAAGCTGCCCCGACAACTAAATAGCCAAAAACTGCTCACTCACATTTCTGAGTTTTAGGGAGTTTTTTAGATGGGACTATCTCGTGCGTGGAGGCACGCGAAGGTTTCCATGAGGATCGTGGCTGTCGCCACCGTCCTTGTTGGCAATCTGTTCCTCACGCTTACACCAGCCTACGCCGGCACGACCGGCCTCTTACACGGTTTCGTCACAAATAGCGTCTCGAACGCGCCTGTCGCCGACGTGGCCGTCACGGCCACCGCTCCGACGGGAACGTATAAGGCCGTGACCGATGCCAAGGGCTTCTATTCAATCGCCGGCGTTTACGCGGACACCTATACGGTCTCGTTCGCTAAGGCCGGCTTTCAGCCGCAGAGCGTTACCGGCGTGACGGTCTTCGCCGATCAGTCGCAAACACTCAACCTCGCGATGACCAAATCGCTCACGACGATCGCGAAGGTCGTCGCAACGAGCGAGGGCAGCGCCTTCAAGCCGCGTCAAACGACCGACACCTATACGGTCACGCAGGCGCAGATCACGAACCTTCAGGGATCCACGCTCAATCTGAGCGAGTCGAATCTCCTCACGTCGCTGCCCGGCGTGGGCTATGATTCGAGCGGTTACCCCGTCATTCACGGCGGCCGCGAGAACGAAGAGGGCTTCGAATTCGAAGGCATTCCCTACACCGATGCGTTCACGAACCAGTTCGTCAATACGCTGGCCCTTCCGGGAGCCGGCATTTCGTCAGCACAGTTGACGCCGGGCGTCGGCGACGCATCGGTGCAGAGCAACGGTACGGGCGTGATCAATCTGGTAGCGCAGCGCGGAACCTATCCGGGATTCTCCAACTTGGAGTTCCGAGTGGGCGGCCCCGGCTTTAGCCACGCGTTTAACGGCGCGATCAGCACCGCATCGGCGAACGGCCATATTTCGGAGTACGCCGCATTCGCCGGAGCGCAAACCTCTCCGCAATTCGGCGACGCGAAATATCCGGCAAACCTCGTCGGTACGGGCACGCAAACGCTGCTCGAAACCGATCGCGAGTTTCTCAATAACCTCATCTTTCGCTTTGGCAAGGACAACAACCAATCGGTTCAGCTCTTCGCCGATATCGCCCAGCATAATTTCTTCCAGTCCTACGGTGGCCTCAACGGATGGTGCTTTGCTAGTTGCAATCCGTTCTTCACTGGCTTCTATGGGCCGGTGTATGGGCTCACCAATACGCAACTGGGGAACCTCTCTGGGCTCTATCCCGGCCAAGCGTATGAAGCGCAAACCCTCGCCTCAGCGGCAAACCGCGCTCCGAATACGTACTACCAGCCGAACGAGACGTATAAGCTCGCCTATACGCTCAGCATCAATCCATCGACATATCTCTCGATGGATGCCTACAGCGTCAACTCGGTTTCAACGTTCGACTTCCCAACCGGTGGCCAAAATATTCTAGGCGTAGGTGACCTCAATCTCCTACAGGGCGGTCACCGTCTAGGCGGCGAGATCAAACTACAGAAGCAGCTCAATGAAAAGAATCTCGTGGAAGCGGGATATGAATACAATTGGCTGCATCCGGTCTATCAATTCAACTCCCAGGGTTACGCGTTCTTCGCAGATATTATTGGCTCGAACGCGCTGGCTCCGTACGATTTCATCAGCCCGACCGATCCGAACTGCCCGCTCGGGCCGGGCGGGTGCGGTTACGCGTATCAGGCATTCGGCGCGAACCCACCGGCGCAACTCCAACTACCGCTATTCTCGCAGCTGAGCGACATGAACCGTCAAGACCAGTCGTTCTATCTGACCGATAAGATCGACGTAAACAACAATCTGACGGCGCACGTCGGCTTCCGCGTGGAGAACAGCCGTTATATCGGGTTCCCAACGCCGCAGTTGCTCTCGAATTGTACGTTCTTGTACAATCCCGCGTCGGCTCCGGCAAACCCGAACTACAACCCGGCAAACCCGGCCGTGACCGGCAACTGCCCGTACACCCCGAACTTCAGCAACATCACCAGCGGTATGACGAAACCCAGCGTTTTTGAGCCGCGCCTGGGCATTTCGCTCCGGGTCGCACCGCACACCGCGCTCAGAGCCACCTACGAACGCGCGGCGTCCATGCCGATTCTCTCGTTCGTCGACGCCGTCGTAAACCAAGGCGCATATAGCCCTTACGCCGGCCTGGCCTCGAATATCCCCGGCCCCGCTTGCGGCATCGCTCCCTATCTCGTGCCGTGCGCGAACTACGCGCAGCAAACATACTGGGCATACCAAAACTTCAACGGCGTACCCTATCAGCCGATTCTCCCGATGACCTCGAATAACTACGAGATCACGCTGGAGCATCAGTTCACCAAGGGCGCGCTCAACGGCGTTGCGGTGAGCATCTCGCCGTGGACGCGCCACCAATACGACACCACGGCAAGCGTTTCGCAGCCGCTGCTCAACGCGAGCGGCCAGCCGCTCGTCTTTGGCGGCGTCGTGCAGACGGGCCCCGCAACGCAAACCAATCTTGGTAAAGAGTACGCCAACGGCGTGGACGTACAAATCACCAAGGACGCGCGCTACGGACTCTCGGGACAACTCGCGATGTCGTACATCAATGAGTTTTCGAGCGTCATCCCAACCTCTCCGAGCGAGGACTTCTTCCCGAGCATTCCGTACTCTTCGGTTGCCGCTGGAGACGTTTACCGCGTCGGCTTCGTCTCGCCGTTCCAAGCGACGCTCGGACTCACGTACAAGACGAAGAACGGCTGGAACTTCAATCCACGCCTGCAATTCGACGATGGATATCCGATCGGCAACGGCACGCTAACGGCGAACTTCGTCAACGGTGTGGCTATCAACGTTCCCAATACCGACGTCCTTACCGGGAGCGCCGCGAATTCATCCGGCATCGGCCCCGTGTATTACGTCGACCCGCTCAACCCGGGCTCGGTACTCAAACCCAACATCATTGCGAACCGCGGAAATGCCGAAACGTCATCCGCCGGCGGAAAGCTCACCAAACCCGATCTGTTCGCCAACTTCACGATCAGCTATACGCCGCCGCACGCCAATTACACGGTTGGCTTCGACGTAGAGAACCTGTTCGATCGCATCTACGGCGGGCCGCTGAACCCGTCGTTTAACAATCGCTATCAGCCCGTGGCCACCGGCATCTCCGGCCCGTTGACCGGATACTCGGTGGTACCCGCGGCCTACACGACGCCCTACGCGAATCCGCAATATCTCAGCGCATTCGGCGGAAACAACGTCTTTACGAATTTCCCGAACCAACAAGGGCGTTCGTTCTACTTCTACCTGTCAACGAAAGTCTAGAGGTGCCGTACGTGAAACGACTCTCACTCACGCTCGCCATCGGCGCGGTTGCCGCACTCCTCGCAGGGTGCGGCGGCGGCTCGAGCAACGGCGGAGCCGTCCCATCGATAACTCAAACCAACCTGACCACGAACAAACTCCAAGTGGCGGTCGGGACGGCATACAATGCGGCAGACGGTACCACGGGACTCAACGTCGTCGCAACGTTCCGGCAACCGGGTGGCGGATCGGCCGTCCTGGCGGACACGCCGACCCTTACCGGTCCGGCGACCTTCACGCTTCCGGCAAACTTCCCGGGAGCATATGCAACCAATAGTGACGCGGGCACGCACACGATCAGCGCGTCACCGCAAGTGAATCTTTCGGTCACCCCCGCTCAAACGACGCTCGGAACCTTTACCGGAGTCTTCTCTTACGGTTTCGCGCCCCTCAACTCCGACCAACAGGGCGCGGGGGGCTACTACCCCGGCAATCCCAACGCAACGCCGGGCAATGGCTTCAGCAGCTCGAACTACTACTTCGGTGGTGCGCAGTGGTGGGCGCAGCCATTCGGGGCCGCGGCGGCTAGCCAAGGCGTTTATCTCATCGGGCCACCGGCCGTGCCGTTTTTTAACGACGGAACGTTTCCGGCGAACTTCGCGGGATACTCACCGGGCTTCACCCTGTTTGAAGTGCCGCCCGGTGTCGGCACGTACACCCTCGACGTCAATGTTGCGGCGGCGAACGCAGCATCGCAGTCGTTTACCGCAACCAGCAATAATCTCGCGACGGTAACGCCGCTGGCCGCACCGGTTGTCTCCGGCGTCGCCAACACCGCGGGTGGCCTCACCGGGACGGTGACGATCAACGCCGGTACGGAGACCCTGGTCTTCGTAGAGGACACGACGAACGGTCACTTCTACACGGTCGGTCCGATCTCGGGAGTGGGTGCGCAGACCTTCACCGTCCCGCCGAACCTTGGAGCCTGTAACGGCAACGGATGCCAGAACACCACACCCTTACCGGCGGCGCAAACCTCGTTCGCTACCGGCGATGCGTACGTGGTCACCGCAATCTCGTTCGACTACCCGGCGTTCGAGGACGCGCCTCCGGGCAACACCTCACAGACGCCGACGCTCACCGGTGCGGCCGGTCAAACCGATCTCTCGATCGGCGTACCGGTAGCGGGAACCTACTAAAGATATCGATCGCGGCGACCCGTCGCGATCGACAAACAAAAAGGGCGCAGCCTCGGCAGCGCCCTTTTTGTTTTTTACGGCTCCCGACCTTATGCCAACACCGGACGTTTGGTATGAAACGGCGTTCGCCGCTGTACTTGAGCCGCGATGGCGACGAGTTGCGCCTCGCCCCACGCGTTGCCGAGCAGCCCGAGGCCGGTCGGCAATCCGTGTTCGCCGAAGCCGTTCGGCACGTTCATCGAGGGAATGCCCGTGAGGTTGCCGGGCGTGACGGCGTCGATCGCACCAGGAGCATCGGGATAGACTTTGTCGAACGGCACGTCGATCGGGTATGCGACGGTCGGCAGCGTTGGAAACACCAGCGCATCGTATGGCTTCACGGCAGCCGTAACCGCTCGCACGATCTGCTTGCGTACGCGCATCGCGTCGACGTAATCGACCGCGAGCGTATTGTACTGCATATAGCCGCCGATACGATCGGCGGGGGAACGCAATTCGCGCGCGCGTCCGCTCTCGATCAGATCGCGAAATGCCGCGGCGCATTCACCGTTGATCAGCGCACCGATCACCGCGCCGTACGGCAGGTCGGGTAGCACGGCGCCTTCCACAACGTCTGCGAACTCCCGCAATACCGCGAGCGACGCCTCGAAGTTCTTGGTTACGGCATGCTGGTTCTTCTCGCGAGCGCCCTTGACGACCCCGATTCGCGGACGTTTCTTCGCTTTTACGAACCGCTCGGTGCGCGCGGTGTCGTCGTGCGGGTCGGCGCCGGCGATCGTTCGCAGGACCAACTCCGTATCGCGCGCAGAACGCGCCATCGGGCCGAGCTTATCGGAACTCCACATCAGCGCCATCGCGCCGTAACGGCTGACGCGGCCGAAGGTTGGGCGTAATCCCGTCACGCCGCACATCGCGGATGGTGTGAGGATCGAGCCGTTGGTCTCCGAGCCGATCGCGAAACCCACCAATCCAGCCGCGACGCAGGCGCCCGGCCCGCTCGAACTGCCGCCGCTCCAGTAGTCGCGGTTCCAGGGCGTGCGGCCCGGGCCGGTAAACGACGCGTCCGCCTCGTTGTATCCGAAACCGCCCGCGAGTTCGACCATCGCGAGCTTTCCGAGAAGTACGGCCCCCGCCGCGTGCAGACGGGCGACGACGGTCGCATCGAAATGGAAAACTTGATCGCGGTACGGCTGGGCTCCCCACGTGGTCGGCGCACCGACGGCGGCGAGCAGATCCTTGACCCCGTACGGCACGCCGTGCAGGGCGCTACGGCGATGCCCGCGCGCCAGCTCCGCATCGGCCGCACGGGCCTCACGCAGGGCCCGCTCGTGCATGATCGTCACGACCGCATTGAGGTGCGGTCCGTAGCGTTCCAGGCGATCGAGGTATAGTTGCGTCAATTCGACGGAGCTGATCTGCTTGCGCGCGATGCGCCGGCCCAGCGCCGTGGCATCGAGGTAGGCGATATCTTCGTCGGTCATGCGCCCACCTCAAATTCCGGCGTCGGCACATCGCCGTTTTTAAGCTTCTTGCCTTTAGGGTTGAGCGCGCCCCCGAGCCCAAAGCCCTCTTGGATGCCGTCGGCGATTCGCGCGAGCTGCGCGTCGTCCAGCTGCGGGTCGAACGCCCGCATGCGTTCGGCAAGCGCGCGAGCCGCTGCCGAGGGCGGGTGCGCGCTGGGCGTTGGAACGGGTGTGGGGGATGGTGCGGATTGTGCTAGCGCGGCCTCTTTCGATACGGTCATGCTCGCCCCCACGACGGCAGCCGCAGCAAGAAAGGCCTTGCGCGTGCTCTTCATGCTCCGTTTAACTCATCAAACGGAGCAAGATTTTCAGACTTCCATCACCACCGGGACGATGATCGGGCGCCGTTTGGTTTTGCCGTAAATCGCCTTGGAGAGCGCGTTGCGAATGTGCTCCTTGACCGTATTGACGTCGCGCAAACCCTCGACCGAGACCCCCTCGATCGTACGTTGAGCCAGAGCACGCAATTCATCGAGCAGCTCGTCGGAGTCCGGCAGGTAGAAGACGCCCTTGGAGACGATGTCCGGCGTGCCGATCAGACGCGCTTCTTCAGCATCGATCGTCACCACGACCATCAGGATCCCGTCGTTGGAGAGCGCTTTGCGATCTCGCAGGACGGCTTCGCCGATGTCGCCGACGCCCGATCCGTCTACGAGCACGTTGCCGCCGTACGTCTTACCGATTTTGTCGCCGTATTCGAGCGTGAACTCGAGCACGTCGCCGTCTTCGACGACGAACACGTTGCCGGAATCGACGCCGGTCTGCGCGGCCAGACGGCCGTGCTGCATCAGCATCCGATACTCACCGTGGATCGGAATGAAGAATTCCGGACGCACGAGGTTGAGCATCAGCAGCAATTCCTCTTGCGAGGCATGCCCCGAGACGTGCGACTTGCCCTCGGAACCGTGAATGACGATGGCCCCGATCTTGCACAGGTTGTTGATCGTTTTGTAAACGCTCTTCTCGTTACCCGGGATCGGCGTGGCGCTGATGACCACCGTATCGCCGGGGACGATTTTGAATTTCTTGTGGTCGCGGACCGACATCCGCGCGAGCCCGCTCATCGGCTCGCCCTGCGAGCCGGTGGTCATCACCATCACCTGCTCGGGCGGATAGTTATCGACTTCTTCGATTTTGATGACGGTTCCGGGCGGAATCCGAAGGTGTCCAAGTTCGCTTGCGAAGTGTACGACGTTCTGCATCGAGCGCCCCAAAAATGCAACCTTGCGCCCGAACTGCACCGCGTGATCGACGGCTTGCTGTACGCGCGGAACGTTCGAGGCGAACGACGCGACGACGATGCGCCCCTTGGCCCGCTGAAAGATCGCGGTAAAGGCTTCACCGACGATGCGCTCCGAGAGCGTGTGGCCCGGGCGCTCCGCGTTGGTGGAATCCGAAAGCATGCAGAGCACGCCCTCGTCTCCGATTCGCGCGATGCGGGCGAAGTCCGCCGGCTTGCCGTCGATGGGCGTTTGATCGAACTTGAAATCGCCGGTGTGGAAAAAGATGCCGACGGGCGTGCGAATCGCGATCGAACAGGCTCCCGCGACCGAATGATTGATGTGCACGAACTCCGCTTCGATCGATCCGTAGGCCACGCGGTCGCCCGGCTGCACCTGCACGAAATCGACGTCGCCCAATTTATGGTCGCGCGATTTCGCTTTGATCAGCGCGAGCGAGAGAGGGGTTCCAACGATCGGGGTGTCCGGAAACTCGCGCAGAAAATACGGAATCCCGCCGATGTGATCTTCGTGCCCGTGGGTGACCAGCACGGCACGCAGCTTGTGCGCGCGTTCGCGCACGTACGTGAAGTCGTTGATGACTACGTCGACCCCGAACATCTCATCGTCGGGGAACATCAGGCCACAATCGACCACCACTAAGTCTTCATTCGTCTCGACCACCGTCATGTTGCGGCCGATTTCGCCACACCCGCCCAGCGGGACGAGGCGGACGAAGGGCTCCTTCGGCGGGGCAGGGACGACCAAGGTATCGGAATTCAACGTCGTTCGTACTACTTTGCGAGCGCGAGAAACGCGTGATAGCGTTCTCGGAGGAATTGTATGTATATCGGATACCGCGCCGGGGTGGCCGTGACCTCGCTCGCGCTTGCTCTGGGCCTATGGGGAGCGGCTCCAAAACCCCACGCAAGCTGCCAACCAGTCCCTGCTCGCATTCGTGTCGCGTCCGGCCATCGGGATGATCCCGACGCCCTTTATTCGAGGCGTGCGTTGCGCCGCATGCGACTTATCCTACAGCTGCGGCTGCTGGAATTGCGCAAAGCGCGCCTCGAACGCGTGCGCCAAGCCATCGAACGGCATCTCTCGGTCGATCGCCTGCTGCGGGAGGAGAGACCTTCACCAACATCTTCGCCGTAGCGGCGGGGCGCTTCTTAACTCGAACGAAACAAATGGAGCAACCGAGCACTATGAAAGGGTGAGTATGGCTATCGATTCCACGACACCAGCACCGAGTAACGGTCTAAAGACCGCGCTCGATACGATCGTCGCCCCGAACGAGGCGTTTTCAGAACTACGCGTTTCGCCGACGTGGTTGTGGGCGTTCGTTATTTCGGCGATCCTCATGATCGCCGGCTACATTCTCGAGCGCCCGGCGACGGTGCATGCGAGCATCGGGATGATCCAGCACATGCTGGCAACAAGCCCTTTGATGACCAACCTCTCGGACGCTCAGCGCGCTAAAATGATCGCCAACGCGTCCCACCCGTCGACGCTCGCCGCGGCACTGGGCGCCGTTCAGCTCTTGGCCGTCTCTCTGATCGCCGCCCTCCTGAACGCGGTGTTTCTTTTAGTCGGCAACGCCGTAGGGCGTGGTACCGGCACCTTCAAATCGCTGTGGTGCGGATCGGTGCACATCACCATACCGACTTTCGGGCTGATGACCCTAATAACCGGAATCATCACCATGGCCGTCGGTGCGGACCATTACAACTCGATCAACGACTTGCTGGGCTCCATTCCGAATCTCGGGATGATCGCACCGGGCTTGGCGGGCTTCGGCGGTTCGTTTTTACATACCATCAACGTGTTCGTCCTATGGGGCCTCGCGCTCAATATCGTCATGATGCGCGCTACCGCGCGCGTGAGCGGGCCGATCGCCTGGATCGCTCCGCTCCTCATCACGGTCGTCGGCGCGCTCTCCTCGGCGGCATTCGCACACGCCTTTGGCGGCTAAGGACCTCATGCATCGCACTGGTTTGTCGGCAGCCGCAGCGTTTATCGCTGCGGCTGCCTTCCCGGCACTCGCTTCCGCGCAAACGCCGCCGCCGATGACGCTCGGCGACGCGGTGGCGTACGCGCTGAATCACAGTTCGACGGTCGCGCAGAAGGTCGCCGCGGTCGCGCAGGCCTACAACGCCCTCGGAAAGCAGCGCATCGCTTCGCTACCGACGGTCAACGGCTCGCTTCAAAGCTACCTCGCTAAGAACTCGAACTACGGCGGTGCGTATGCGATCATCGGCGCGCAACAGCAGCAGCAATTCAGCCAAAACACCGCGCAAATCGGGACGCAGTACACGCTGCAGACCGGCGGGCTGGGCATGATTCAGCTCACGACGGCCCGCGCTCAGGTAGCGCAAGCGCAACAGGACTTGGCAAACGCGGAGGACCAGGTCGCCACCACCGTCACCGACGCATTCTACTCGGTCGTTCAAAAACAAGCGATCGTAGCGGTCGACAGTTCGGATCTGGCATACCAAAACGTCCTCGTGTCCGATGCAAAGGCCAAAGAGCGCGCGGGCGTTGCCGCCGGAGTCGACGTCCTCAAAGCCCGTGTCGCGCAAGCCAAAAGCAACTCCACGCTCGTCGGCGCGCAGACCGACGTGGTGAACGCACGCGAAACGCTCGCCCAAAGCATCGGCGCGCCGCTCGAGACGCGCTTCATTTTTCCGGCCCAGATTCAGAGCCCGCCGCTGCCGTCACAGCCGCTCGCCAAGCTCGAGTCGATCGCATTGGCCGCCCGCCCCGATCTGAAATCCGCAGGCGAGGCGCTGGCAGCCGCGAGGGAGACGCGCAAGGGCTTTAGCCGAGAACTCTTTCCATCGGTTCAATTGGGAGCCGCGTTCGGCAACCAGTTCTCGCCGACCAACGTGCAGTACATCTTCAACTCCTCCGGCCAGCCGATCGGCATAGCCCCGCGGGTCGGTAGCCCGGGATTTTGGTCGCTCTCGGCCGTAAGCACGTTCACGCTCCCGCTGATGGACTACGGAGCCCGCCACTTCGAGATGAAAAACGACGATGCGCAGGTCGTTGCGGCGCAGGCCACGGTCGATCAAACCGCGAGCCAAGTCCGCTTGGACGTGCGCGAAAGCTTTCGTTCCGCGCAGACGGCGCTTGTCCAATTAGGCTACGCCAACGATGAATCGCGGCTCGGCACGGAATCGGCCCGAATCGCGCAACTGCAATACCAGCACGGCCTTATCGCCCTCTCCGACGTTCTCCAAACGCAGCAGCAATCGGTCGTCGCGCAATCCGACTTGGTCAACGCCAAGGTCGCTTACGTGGACGCCATCGTCAAACTCCGCGTCAGCCTGGGCATCTACGATGCGCGCAGCGCCGTCGCCGATCTGAGGTAAGCATGCATCGCACTCGTAATCTCATCATCGTCCTCGCGGCGATCGTCGTTCTGATCGTCTTCGCGGTCGTCATTTCGCGCCACAGCGGCAACGCCGCCGTCTCCGTAAAGACGCAGCGCATCGCGCTCGCGAACTTCACCGTGAAACTCCCGGAGAACGGGGTGGTGATGCATCCGCATACCGCGACGATCCCAACGCTGGTCGCAGGCAATATCGGCCAGATCTACGTTCGCTCCGGAGAGTACGTCTCGCAGGGCCAGCTCTTGGCGACGGTTCAAAACCCGACGCTTCAATTCAACGCAGCGGGGTCGGAGGCCGATTACTCCTCTTCGGTCGCCAACGTCTCGAGCGCGCGCGTCAACGAGCAAAACGCCAAGGTGCAGTATCAAGCCGCGGTCGATACGGCGCTTGCCAATCTGAAGGAAGCCAAACGCGTTTACGACGCCGATCTCGCGCTGCTGCAAAACAAGGCCATCGCTCGCAACGTCGTCGATGCCGACAAGGCGAAACTGGACGTCGCGCAAGTGACGTACGATCAGGCAGTAGCACAGCTCCGGCTCGGCGCGGTATCCGGCTACGGCCAAAATAGCGTGCAGGCCGCACAGGCAGCCGCACGCAAGGCGCAAATCCTCAACAGCCAAAACGAGCAACAACTCGCCTTCACCCGCATCGTTGCGCCGTTCTCCGGCATGATTCAGACGGTCGCGACGCAATCGGGCGATTCCCTCCGCTCGATGCAACCGGGCGACAGCGTGAGCGCCGGGCAATCGCTCTTTACCATCGCCGGCGGCGCGGGATATATCGTCAAGGCACAGGTCGACGAGCAAGACATCATCAACGTTCGCGTCGGCCAACACGCGATCGTCAGCGGCCAGGACTTCCCCGGAACGAAGATTCGCGGCCACGTCGTTCAGATCGCTCCGGTCGCAGTAAAATCGACCGACGCATCGAGCACCGCAAAACAGGTGCTCACGACGATCGCCCTCGACGAATCGCCATCGTTCCTCAAGGACGGCATGAGCGCCGACGTCGATATCCTCACCACCGAAATACCCAACGCGATCGCCGTCCCCAACGATGCGATCGTGAAGGATGGCGGAAAATCGTACGTCTATCTCGATGTGAAAGGTATCGCTAAAAAGCAACTCGTCACGACCGGCCGCATCGGCGATACGACGACGATCGTCACCTCGGGGCTCTCTCCCGGCGAGTTGATCGTCGCGCAGAGCAATCCGCTGATCAAAGACGGCTCGGCCGTTAAGCCGATGCCCTCGCCCTCACCTTCGAGTTCGCCAGCGACACCGTGAACCGACTCCTAGCCTACCTGGACGAAGCCGTAGCTTCGCTCTGGCGCAACCGCGTTCGCTCGATCCTCACGATGCTCGGGATGATCATCGGCAGCGCTTCGATCATCGCGGTGTTCGGTATCAGCCGTGCGGCCACCAGCGGAATCAACAGCACGTTCGCCTCGTTCGGGCAGTCGCCGGTCATCGTCTACGTCGACAACTCGCAGAATTACCCCCAGCAGGCGCAGATTCACTATCGCGATCTCGCGCCGGTGGAAGCGGCGCTGGGAAACTCGGCGGCTTCGGTGTTGCCGATTTGGCAGAAAACGTTTCCGGTAAGCTTCGGCAGCAAGCGCGATTACGTGCCGGTCAATCCCGATAGCGCGTACCACAGCGACGGGCTCAAGATGGCGGAGGGGAGACGCATCGACGCACAAGATGTGAACTCGGCCGCCCGCGTCTGCAATATCACTCAAGACATTGCGACGAAGTTTTTCGGAAACCAGCCCGCCGTCGGAAATTTCTTGCGCGTGAACGGCGGGCAGTATCGCGTGATCGGCGTTTTCGCCGACATCAAAGGTTCGTTTTTGAACAGTATCGGCGGCACCTCGAACCTGCTCGTGCCCTACACCACCTACCACTCGAACCTTACCGACGCTCCGATGGACTTTCTGGCGATCTACCCGACCGATCCGCTACGGGCCGATGCGGTCGGGAAAGTTGCGATCGCCGCGCTTCAGCACATTCACGGACGACGCGCCAAGTACACCATGCAGAACACCGCAGACCAACTGAAGATTTTCACCAACGTGTTGAGCATCGTCGGCCTGGGGCTCTCCGTGATCGGCGGCGTAGCCCTGGTCGTCGCGGGTATCGGGATCATGAACATCATGCTGGTCTCGGTCACCGAGCGCACGCGAGAGATCGGTATTCGCAAGGCGATCGGAGCCAACCGTAACGACATCGCGCTTCAATTTCTGATGGAGGCCGTGCTCCTCTCGATCTGCGGGGGCGGGATCGGTATGGCGCTGGGCTTGCTCACAACCATCGGCGCCGCCTCCCTTCTGAGCAAGCAACTCGGCACGCTGTTAATCCCGTACCTGCTGATCGTAAGCATCGCCCTGATCTTCTCGTTGCTCGTCGGAACCGTCTTCGGCACCTATCCGGCCCTTCGAGCGGCCGCCATGGACCCGATCGAGGCGCTGCGTTCGTAATGATGTACTTCGACGAAGCACTGCGGGTGCTGCTCGCCAACAAGCTGCGTTCGCTCCTGACGATCACCGGCCTCATCATCGGCGTCGGCGCGGTGATCGCCATTCAAGTGCTGGGAGCGAGCATGGCCGGCGCGGTGAACGGCGCGCTCGGAGCGTTAGCCGACAACTCGTTCGTCATCTTTCCGAACTCCCGGCAGCGCGACGCGTCGAAGGCAAGCATTCGGCTCAGCGATCTCGCCGCGATCCAGCAGAGCGTTCCCGGGATCCTCTCCGCCAGACCCCTCGGCATCTCGAGCCAACTCGCGCGCGTGGGGCACGTCCTCGCCCGTTTCAGTATCTCTCCCGAAGGCGCCCCGCCGTTCAGCAATCTCCCGATCGTTTACGGTCGCAATCTGAATTCCGACGACATTGCGGGCGCGACCAACGTGTGCGTGCTCTCGAACGCCGCCTATCTCAAGCTCTTTCCGGACGGGGGCGACCCAACCGGGCAGAGCCTCTACGCCGGAAGCCACCGCTACGTCGTGATCGGGGTGCTGGCGGCGCCGAAACGAGGCTTCCTCAATCTGCAGTTTAGCGGTGACATCACGATTCCGTGGACCACCTTCGTGCACGATTACGTCACCGGGCAAAATATTTTCGGAGCGGGATTTTTGGTGACCGATGCATCCCGGATCCCGCAGATCGAGATCGCCGTCCAAGACAAGCTCCGCGCCCTCCACGGCGGTAAAGACCTCCAATACCAAACCGCCGACAAGGCGAAATTCACGCAGGGCGTCGGCGGAGTCTTCAACGCCCTCACGCTCATCGTCGGGTTGATCGGCGCGGTCTCGCTGCTGGTCGCCGGAATAGGGATCATGAACATCATGCTGGTCTCAGTTGCCGAACGAACGCGCGAGATCGGCGTACGTAAGGCCATCGGAGCGCGGGGCGGCCAGATCTTATGGCAGTTTTTTATTGAAGCGCTGCTACTCTGCAGTGCCGGCTGTGCGATCGGGCTCGCGATTGGTCTCGGCCTCGGGGCCTTTATCAACGATGTGTTCATCATCAAGCTCACGGGAACGGTCGTGCCCATACCGTGGCTCCAAGCCACCGGCATTGCGGTAAGCTTCGCCGTCGTCGTCACGCTGGCGTTCGGAACCTATCCCGCCTACCGCGCGGCAAGCTTAGACCCGATTGAGGCACTTCGCTATGAATAATCAGAGCGCGATCGAGTTGCGCGACATCAAAAAAACCTATAAAAACGGCGCGCTGGAAGTCCCGGTACTGCACGGCATCAACGCGACGATCGCGCACGGCGAGTACGTCGCGATCATGGGGCCGTCCGGCTCCGGAAAGTCGACGCTGATGAACCTGATCGGTTGCCTCGATCGGGCGACCAGCGGTACCTACATTCTCGACGGCGTCGACGTCTCGAGCCTCAACGATAACGAGCTGGCCGAGATCCGGCTCAAAAAACTCGGATTCGTCTTCCAAGGCTTCAATTTACTTGCGCGGACCGACGCGATCAAAAACGTCGCGTTGCCCCTCTTTTACGCCGGGGTCTCCCAGCGTAAGCGCAACGACGCCGCCTTGGCGGTGCTCGAACAAGTCGGCCTGGCCGACCGGGCCAAGCACAAGCCGAACGAACTCTCGGGTGGCCAGCAGCAGCGCGTCGCGATCGCCCGAGCCCTGATTAACGACCCGGCAGTGCTCCTGGCCGACGAGCCGACCGGGAATTTGGATACCAAGACCAGCGACGATATTCTGGCCTTGTTCAACAAACTCTATGAAAACGGGCGTACGATCATCATGGTCACCCACGACGAAGAGGTTGCCCGTAATGCCAAGCGGATTATCCGTCTACGAGACGGGCTGATCGTTTCGGACGGGCCGCCAGGCGCCTAGTGGGCCGCCTTCCTACCCGAGCGAGGGGACGTTTTGCGACTTTTTTTCGTTCGTAGGGTAGTAAACGACATAGTTACTCGATTTGTAAAAGTTGGAGAATGGTGAAGAATCGCGTTATGCCCACGGTCATCGTCGGCCTGGTGGGCGCCGTCATCGGCAGTTTCCTTATGATGCTCTACGCGAGCACACACTTTTCAAATGCGGCCGGCCCCATGCACACGCCGCCCGCTATGGCTGCCGCTCCGCTGAACGGCGTGAGCGATCAAGACCGCATCGTCAGCGCCGTCAAGCGCACCAAAGCATCGGTCGTGGCGATCCAGGAAGAGGTGAACGGGCAGACGGTCGTCCCCGTCGATCCGTTCTTCCAGCAATTCTTCGGCGGATCGCAAGGGCCGGGCATGGTGCAGCCCTATAAGGGTCGCGCCTCAGGCTCGGGCTTCGTGTACGACACCAACGGCGACATCGTCACCAACGCCCACGTCGTCGAACCGCCCAACGGCGGAGCGGTCTCGAAGCTGACCGTGGTCTTCGCCGACGGGCAGAAGGTGCCGGCTCACGTCATCGCGGCCAACATCGGCGCCGACATCGCCATCATCCGCCCGAACAGCAACGTCAAACTCCCCCCGCCTCTACAACTGGCGGATTCGGATAAGCTCGAACAGGGCCAGTGGGCGATCGCGATCGGCGAGCCGCTCGAACTCCAGCAGACCGTCACTGTCGGCGTGGTCTCGGCCTTCAATCGCGACGAGCCGATCCCGACCGAGAGCGGAGGCGTGATCGATTTCAAAGGCATGCTGCAGACCTCGGCCCCGATCAATCCGGGCAATTCCGGCGGCCCGCTGATCGATATCAACGGCCAGGTGATCGGCATCAACCAGTCGACGGTGAAATCAGCCTACGCGCAGGGCATCGGCTTCGCGATCCCCTCGAACACCGTGAAGAAGGTCGTCGCCGAACTCATCAAGGACCCCGGCGTCCATCAGGGCACCGACATCGGGTTCATGGGTATCGTCATGACCAACCTCACCCCCGGCCTACGCAATCAGATCGGTTATAACGGTTCCGGCGGTGTCGCCGTCTACCAGGTCGTACCGAACTCTCCGGCCGGCAAGGCCGGGCTCCAGCCGGGCGATGTCATCCTCAAGGCCGACGGCAAAAACTTCAACGACTTCAAGGCGCTGCACGACTACATCGGCACCAAGAAACCCGGGCAGATCATCCGCTTGGACGTATGGTCGCAAGGGCTCGATAAATTCGTCGCGGTTAAGCTCGAGGAGCGCCCGGCGGCTATCCCCGTCGGCCAGGTTCCCGGACAGCAGCAGCAGGGGCCGCCCGGGCAACCATAAGCACCCCCGCTCCGTCACCCAAGGCACCCGCGGCTCCGGCCCGGGTGCTTCTTTTTTTGCCTCACAAAAAAGGTTAGCCCTGCAACCCCGGGCGGCATGACCGGGTCATAGGTGTTGTAAACCATGTCGGACCGAGGTCCGGCTGGCTGCATCTCCGACAAACTGTCGGATTTACATGGAACATTTTTCGGCCCAATCTTGTATGATGGGTCGGTAACACTCGTGCGGCCATCACCGTAAGCGGCAAGGCAAATCCGCCGCCGTCGCATCGCCGGATCGACGCGAACGCGCACTCACCTCAGTGCCCGATTTCGCCTCGGCTCGACTGCGTCGGCCCCCGGAGTAGCTGGTCCAGGCCGGACCGCACACTACACGTTAAGTGAGGTAGTAGTTTTTATGGCTAAAGTGGTCGGTATCGACCTTGGCACGACCAATTCCGTCGTTGCCGTGATGGAGGGCAACTCGCCCGTCGTCATCCCCAATTCCGAGGGTTCGCGCACGACGCCGTCGGTTGTCGCTTTCACGAAGACCGGCGAACGGCTCGTGGGCCAGCTCGCCAAGCGTCAAGCGATCACGAATCCCGATCGTACGATTGCCTCGATCAAGCGCCACATGGGCGAAGGCAATTACACCGTGAAGATCGACGGCAAGGATTACACGCCGCAAGAGATCTCCGCGATGATCCTGCAAAAGCTCGTCAACGATGCGAGCAACTACCTGGGCGAGCGAGTGACCAAAGCGGTCATCACCGTGCCCGCGTACTTCAACGACGCGCAGCGCCAGGCGACCAAAGACGCCGGCAAAATCGCGGGCTTGGAAGTGCTTCGCATCATCAACGAGCCGACCGCCGCAGCTTTGGCGTACGGCTTGGATAAAAAAGAGAAAGAGAACGAAACGATCCTGGTGTGGGATCTGGGCGGCGGCACGTTCGACGTCTCGATCCTGGAAGTCGGCGACGGCGTCTTCGAAGTGAAGTCGACCAACGGCGACACGCGCTTGGGCGGCGACGATTACGATATTCGCATCGTCGATTGGCTCGTTGCGGAATTCCGCAAAGAGCAAGGCATCGATCTCTCCAAAGATAAGCAGGCGATGCAACGTCTGACCGAAGCTGCAGAGAAGGCGAAGATCGAACTCTCCGCCGTCGTGCAGACCTCGATCAATCTGCCGTTCATCACGGCCGATCAAGAAGGCCCCAAGCATCTGGACATCACGCTAACCCGCGCGAAGTTCGAAGAGCTGACCTCCGACTTGACCGATCGTTGTATCGCGCCGTTCAAGAACGCACTGGCCGACGCGAAGATCGATCTCTCGCAGATCGATGAAATCGTCATGGTCGGCGGCTCGACGCGCATGCCCGTCATTCAAGAGCTCGTCAAGAAGCTCACCGGCAAAGACCCGAATCTCACCGTGAACCCCGACGAAGTCGTCGCGGTCGGCGCGGCGATCCAGGCCGGCGTCCTCGGCGGCGAAGTGACCGGCGTGGTCCTGCTCGACGTCACCCCACTCTCGCTCGGGCTCGAAACGCTCGGCGGCGTGATGACGACGTTGATCGAACGCAACACGACGATCCCAACCAAGAAGTCGCAAATCTTCACGACGGCCGAAGACGGCCAAACGTCGGTCGATATTCACGTCTTGCAAGGCGAACGTCCGATGGCGGGCGACAACAAGACGATGGGACGCTTCCGGCTCGAAGGCATCCCGGCCGCTCCGCGCGGCGTACCGCAGATCGAAGTGACGTTCAACATCGATGCCAATGGCATCGTCAACGTGAGCGCCAAGGATCTGGGCACGGGCAAAGAGCAGCAGATCACGATCACCTCGTCGACCAATCTCAACAAAGATGAAGTCGAACGGATGGTCAAGGACGCCGAGTTGCAAGCTGCGGCCGATAAAGCCAAACGCGAAGAGGCCGAGGTGCGCAACAACGCATCGAGCCTCATCTACTCGACCGAGAAATCGCTCAAGGAAGTCGGCGAGAAGCTCGACGTCACCGCCCGCGGTGAAGTCGAAACGGCCCTGGCGGATCTCAAGCGCGTCAGCGAAAACGGGACCGTTGCCGAGATCAAACCGGCGATCGAAAAGCTGCAGCAGGCGAGCTACAAAATGGCCGAACTGCTCTATAAAACCGCTTCGCCGAACGGCGAACCCGGTGCGAGCGAGGGCGCAGAGGCCGGCGCGAACGGACAGTCCAGCGGTGCGACCGCACCCGAAGACGTCATCGACGCCGAGTTCAAAGAAGCCAAGTAACAGCCTCGATCGTGTTGGGCCGGCCTTCCCAAGGCCGACCCAACTCGCAGGTGCCTTCACTCTTCTCTAGCGAGTACTACATGTTTGATAACGAATCGGTGCTAAGCACCGAAGCCGGCGAGGCCGTTCTCGACGACGCCGGCGATGTTCGCGAGCAACTGCAGGTTGCTACCGCGAAGGCCGAAGATAACTACAATAAGTTCCTCATGGCGATGGCCGACTTCGAGAACTATAAAAAACGCATGCAGCGCGACATCGAATCGATCGTCACGTCGCATCGCCGCTCGTTGCTCGAGCGTTTTCTTCCGGTTCTCGACAATCTCGAACGAGCGCTGCAATTCGACAACAGCGGCGGCGACAAGCTCCGCGGCGGCATCGAGCAAACGCTTAGGGGATTCGAATCGATTCTCGCCGCCGAAGGCGTCAAGATGATCGACGTCAAGGGCAAGCCCTTCGACCCGCGCGTCGCCGAAGCGATCGGCACGACGCAGGCCGACGGTATCCCTGACGACACGGTCGTCGAAGTTGCGGAGAAGGGCTACACGATCGGCGAGGAGTTGCTGCGCCCCGCAAAAGTGATCGTCGCTACGTCGGCCGGATGAATTACAAAGACTACTATGCCGTCTTAGGCGTCCCAAAGGGTGCGGCTGAAAAAGACATCAAGTCCGCATACCGTAAGCTCGCCCGCAAATGGCATCCCGACGCGAACCCCGATAAACCCAAGGAAGCCGAGGAGAAGTTCAAAGAGCTCTCCGAGGCCTACGAGGTTTTAGGCGATCCCGAGAAGCGCCGTAAATACGACGTGCTCGGTTCGAATTGGCAGCAAGCCGCGCAACAGGCCGAACAACAACGCCAATACCGCACGCGCTATAACGAACAGGATTTCGATTTCTCGAACTTCGGCGGAGCGGGCGGCGGCGCAGGGGCCGGCCCGACCGGATTTTCGGATTTTTTCGACATGTTCTTTTCGGGTATCGGCCGCCGCGGTGCGGGCGCCCAACAAGCGGGATTCGCGCAGCGCGGTCAAGATCTCGAAACGACGATCGAGCTGGGCTTACGCGACGTTTACGACGGCGGCAAGAAAGCCGTCTCGCTGCAAGTCGAAGATATCTGCCCGCGCTGTCGTGGAACGGGAACCGAGAACGGACGCCTCTGCACGCAGTGCAGCGGCACCGGCCGGTTGTTGCTCACGAAAAAGTTTGAAGTCTCGATTCCCAAAGGCATCGGCGATGGGCAACGCATTCGGCTTGCCGGGCAGGGCGGCATCGGGCTCTCCGGCGGCCCCAACGGCGATCTGTTTCTGGTCGTAAAACTCGTCGACGATCCGACCTACAAACGTAAAGGCGACGATCTCTACGTCGATCTTCCGGTCAGCGTTTACGACTTGATTCTAGGCGGCGAAGTCAAGGTTCCGACCATGACGGGGCAGGTCGCGATGACGATCCCCGAAGGCACGCAGAACAATCGCCTCTTGCGCCTATCCGGTAAGGGTATGCCCAAGGTCAAGGGCGGCACCGCAGGCGACCAATACGTCCGCCTGGTCGGCCAGTTACCGCAGCAACTCAGCGACAAGGAGAAGAAACTCTTCAAGGAGCTCTCCGCCTTGCGCAATGGAAAGAAGCCGGCATCATGATCAAAGAAATCGCATTCGTAGCCTATCCCGCTAAAGATGTCGCCGCACTCCGCGATTGGTACCACGAGCACCTCGGCATCGTCTTTCATCAGTCGATGGAAGAGGGCGGCGTCGTCCAATTTGCCGAGTCCAAGATCGGTGACGGATACTTCTCGCTGATGAACCACGAGTGGATGCATCGCGAACCCGGAAGCGCATCCGGCATCGCGTTTGAAGTTGACGATCTCAACGCAACGCTCGCCGAGCTTCGCTCGCAAGGCATGACGATCGAAGATCCCTACGACACGCCGGTTTGCAGAATCACTACGGCTAACGACCCCGAGGGCAATAGCGTCATGCTCCATCAAATCACGGTGCCGCACTAACCGATGCTCGGTGGCGGCCCCGGCATGCACGGGATGCTTTTCAACGCGGCCTATCGCGACGAAAAGCCGACCGGTCCACGACGCGTCGAATGGCGGCGCATCGGCGCGCTTTTCGCGCCCTATATCAAAGAGCTTTCGTTCGTCCTAGCCTGCATTCTCGCGACGTCGCTGCTTGGATTGATTCCGGGCTACATGACCTCGCGCATCATCGACACGGCCCTCCCCCATCGCAGCTTCAGCGAGCTGCTCCAGTTCATTTCCATCATGCTTGGAGCCGCGTTCGTTGCGATGGGCATCAACGTCGTGCAGGGCTATTTGAACTCGCTCGTGGGCGAAGGCATCATGCGCGATCTGCGCACCAGCCTGGTCGCGCATCTGCACAAGATGCCGCTCTCGTTCTTTACCAGTACCAAAACCGGCGAGATCATGAATCGCGTCTCGAACGACGTCGACAACGTGGACGGCGTCGTCACCGGTACGCTGACGACCATCGTCACCAATATCACGATGATCGCCACGACGCTGGTGTGGATGGCGATCTGGGATTGGCGCCTTACGCTGATCGCGATCATCGTCGTACCGTTCATGATCATTCCGCTCGGCCCGGTGGGCCGCAAGATGTACGAGATTCGCAAGAAAACGCGCGAATCACGCGACGAGATCGAATCGATCACCCAGGAAACGCTCTCGATCTCGGGCATCACCCTCATCAAATCGTTCGCGCGCGAGGCGTTCGAGCGCTCCCGCTTCTACGATGTCGGTACGCGACTCATGCGACTGGAGATCAATCTGGCCATGGTCGGCCGATGGTTCATCGCATCGATCGCCGCGATGGTGGTGGTCGGCCCGGCGCTCGTCTGGCTCGGCGGCGGTTGGCTCTCGCTCCAATACGGGACGCCTCAGATCGGCGTTATCGTAGCCTTCATCGGCTGGATCCAGGGCCGCCTCTACGGCCCCGCGTCGGCGCTGGTCGGCATCCAAGTGCAGATCATCAGCGCGCTCGCCGTCTTCGAGCGCATCTTCGAATATCTCGACATGACCACCGAGCAGTACGAACCGCCGAGCGCGGTCGTCTTGCCGCAGCTACGCGGCGACGTACGCTTCGACGACGTAACCTTCGCGTATTCGAGCGACCGCGAGATCCTCAAACATATTTCGCTGCATATCCAACCCGGCCAAGTTGCCGCGTTCGTGGGCCCCTCGGGTGCCGGCAAATCCACGATCACGCAGCTCGTCCCGCGCTTCTACGATCCGCAATCCGGGCACGTCCTCATCGACGGTTACGACGTGCGCACCCTCACCCTGGAATCGCTTCGCCGCGACATCGGCATCGTCTCGCAGGAGACGTATCTCTTTCACGATACGATCGAACACAATCTACGCTACGCAAAACCGGATGCCACCGATGCGGAACTCGTCGAAGCCGCGACCTCCGCGAACATCCACGAGTTCATCACCTCGCTCCCCGACGGCTACAAAACGATCGTCGGCGAGCGCGGTCACAAACTCTCCGGCGGCGAGCGTCAGCGTCTCGCGATCGCGCGCGTGTTGCTCAAGAATCCGGGCATCCTGATCCTCGACGAGGCGACCAGCTCGCTCGATTCGCATAACGAAGCCGCGATCCAGGCAGCGCTCGACGTGGTGATGCGCGGGCGCACCAGCATGGTGATCGCGCACCGGCTCTCGACGATCGTCGCAGCCGACGTCATCTTCGTCATCGAGGACGGCGCCGTCGTGGAACAGGGCACGCACGCCGAACTCTTAGCCCGCGGGGGCGCGTATTCCGCGCTCTACCGCACCCAATTCCGCGACGCGGCCACGGCCTGACGCGGTTCGGGAACGAGGTCGTTCCGCCGCCCGGGAACGGTGGTTGGGGAACCGCTGTTGGATTTTACGTCCTGTAAAATCCAACGCTGCTACGTTTTTTTGGCAAAGCGAAGCTTTGAAGCAAACATCCTGTTTGGGCCAAAAAAATCGCAGCTTCCCCAACCACCGTTCCCGGGCGGCGGAACGACCTCGTAGCGAATCTAGACGTTTGCGGGGATTCGCATTTCTTTGGGCGCGTCGGGGAGTAGTAGCGTCGGTTCGGTGGCTGCGCGCACGTCGTCGACGCTCACGCCCGGGGCCACCTCTCGCAGCACCAGGCCGTCGGGCGTGACGTCGATTACGGCCATGTCGGTAATGATCTGATGCACGACGCGGCGGCCGGTGAGCGGCAGCGAGCATTCGCGCACGATTTTATGCGCGTTGCCTTTGGCGACGTGCTCCATCATCACGATCACGCGTTTGGCGCCGTGTACCAGATCCATCGCGCCGCCCATGCCTTTGACCATCTTGCCGGGAATCATCCAGTTCGCAAGATCGCCGCGTTCGCTCACTTGCATGGCGCCGAGGACCGCTACATCGATGTGGCCGCCGCGAATCATGCCGAAGGAGAGTGCGGAGTCGAAGAACGACGCGCCGGGCAATACCGTCACGGTCTCTTTGCCGGCGTTGATGAGGTCGGCATCTTCTTCGCCTTCGTACGGGTACGGGCCCATTCCGAGGATGCCGTTCTCGCTCTGCAGCGTGACGGAGACGCCGCTGGGAACGTAGTTGGGAATCAGCGTCGGCAGGCCGATGCCGAGATTGACGTACTGGCCGTCGCGCAGTTCTTGCGCGACGCGCGCTGCAAGCTGGGTTCGCGTTAATGCCATGGTGTTATGCCTCCCGCTTGCGCGTCGTCGTGCGCTCGATGCGTTTGCCCTGTGCGCCGACTTTCACGATCCGCTGCACGAAGATGCCGGGGAGATGGACGTCCTCCGGATCGATCTGCCCGGGCTCGACCAACTCCTCCACCTCGGCGATCGTGATGCGCCCGGCCATTGCGCATAGCGGGTTGAAGTTTCGCGTCGCCTTGTGAAAGATGAGATTGCCGGACGTGTCGGCGACCGACGCACGTACTAACGCGAAATCGCAGACGATGCCCTCTTCCAACACGTAATCGTGTCCGTTGAACGCACGCGTCTCTTTCTTGGGCGAACCGAGGGCAATCGAACCGTCGGGTGCGTACTTCCACGGGAGGCCGCCGTCGGCAATCATCGTACCGTTCCCGGCCGGGGTGTAGAACGCGGGAATGCCGCAGCCGCCGGCGCGCAGGCGTTCGGCGAGCGTGCCCTGCGGCACCAGCTCGACCTCCAGTTCGCCGCTGAGGTACTGGCGTTCGAACTCTTTGTTTTCGCCGACGTACGAACCCGTCGTGCGCCGAACGCGCTTGTGATCGAGCAGCACGCCAAGGCCCCAACCGTCGACGCCGCAGTTATTCGAAACGGTCACCAAACCGGTAGCGCCCTGCTCGAGTAATGCCTCGATGAGGTTGTGTGGAATGCCGTTGAGCCCGAAGCCGCCGACCGCAAGCGACGCGCCGCTTGGGATGTCGGCAACGGCCTGGGCGCACGTCGCAAAGACTTTCTCCATAAGGCGAGTATTGCGCCCCGCCCCTTAACGGGTCCCTCTTGAGCGACCGTTGAAACGTTCGAAAGGCAATCCCACCCCACAATTAGGAGAGACCGGATCATGGCCGTAGCACCACCGCAAGCGCACGATGCCGAAGAGGAGGCGATGATCCTCCAAATGGTGCGCGAATTGGTTGCCGAAAAAGTCGCACCGCGCGCCGCAGAGATCGACGAGACCGCGGAGTTTCCAACCGATATCAAAGAGCTCTTCGCCCAAAACGACCTCATGGGCATTCCGATCCCGACCGAGTACGGGGGGTTGGGCGGAACGTTCTTGACCTACGTGAAGGTCGTCGAAGAGATCGCCAAGGCGTGTGCCTCCAGTTCGCTGATCGTGGCGGTGCAAGAACTCGGCATGCTGCCGATTCTCATCGGCGGAAGCGAAGAGCAAAAGAAGCGCTTCCTTCCCGATATCGCATCCGGTAAGAAGATTGCGGCTTACGCGCTCACCGAAGCTTCGAGCGGGTCGGACGCACTTGGTTCGATGCATACTCGGGCGACCAAACGCGGCGATAACTACGTGCTCGACGGCCAGAAGATTTGGATCACCAACGGCAGCGTCGCCGACATCGTCTGCGTCTTCGCCACCACCGATCCCACGGCGGGTTCGCGCGGCGTCAGTGCCTTCGTCGTCGAAAAAGGGACGAAGGGCTTCACCGTGGGCAAGAAAGAGAAAAAAATGGGCATCCGCGGGTCGCCGACCGTCGAGTTGGTTTTTGACGGATGCGAGATTCCCGCGGCCAATCGGATCGGCGAAGAAGGCGAAGGTTTCAAGATCGCGATGAAAGTGCTCGATAAGTCGCGACCGGGCATCGCCGCCCAGGCTCTGGGCATCGCGGCCGGAGCGCTCGACTACGCGATCAACTATGCTAAAGAACGCATCGCTTTCGGCAAACCGATCGGCCAGCACCAGGGCGTCGGATTCATGCTCGCGGATATGAAAACCGAAGTCGAAGCCGCCCGTATGCTCCTGTATGAAGCAGCGCGCAAATGCGACCAAGGTGCGGCCGACGTCTCGCTCTGGGCCTCGATGGCGAAGCTTAAGTGCGGCGACGTCGCGATGTCGGTCTCGACCGATGCGGTACAGGTCCTTGGCGGCTTCGGCTATTCGTCGGAGTATCCGGTGGAGCGCATGATGCGCGATGCCAAGATCACGCAGATTTACGAAGGCACCCAGCAGATCCAGCGCCTGGTCATCTCGCGCGCCCTCGTGGGCAAAGGCAAGTAAAGGGGCAGATTTCCCCGGGGCGAACTTTCGGGCTGAGCGTAACGTTGCTGAAAGGTAACGTCCCTTTCGTGGTTCTCACGAAGCGGGAGATTTTGCTACGAAAAGGAGGTGTACTACATGAATAAGATGATCGCATCGCTCGTTGCTGCCGCGTTTTTGATGACCGGCCCGGCGATGGCTGCTTCGGCGACGAAGACTGCCACCACCAAGACCGCGACGACCAAGAAGGCGTCCTCGATGAAGTCGGCTGCCAAGCCGGCCGCTAAGAAGACCGCCAAGAAGGCTACTTCCGCCAAGAAAGCCGCTCCGATGAAGAAGGCTGCCAAGCCGGCTGCTAAGGCCACCAAGGCTCCGCTTCAGAAGATGGCCGACAAGAAGGCTGTTGCCAAGAAGGCGTCCTCGAAGAAGTCGGCTGCCAAGCCGGCCGCTAAGAAGACCGCCAAGAAGGCTACCTCCGCCAAGAAAGCCGCAGCGAAGACGACCAAAAAGGCGTCCTCGATGAAGGCGACCAAGCCGGCTCCGAAGGCCACCAAGGCCCCGTAGCACAAACCTCGTCCTTATTATATCCATCCAATCACGGTGCGGTCCTCACGGACTGCGCCGTTTTTTTTATCGCAGCCGGCTCCTAGAGATGGCTCTCCCACCACGCGAGCATTCTCTCGAATACGTAGCGTGTATCCGGAAGCGCGGCCAATCCGTGCAACTGGCGAGGGTATAACATCAGGTCGACGTTTGTGCGGCCGGCTTCGATCGCTCGTTGTAGGAACGAGATCGTATTGGCCATGTGGACGTTGTCGTCGCTCGTGCCGTGATTGATCAGCAACGGCGCGCTTAAATTGCCGGCCGCGTTCAAGACCGAACTGCGATCGTACGCTTTTGCGTGTTGCTGCGGCAGGCCCATGTAGCGTTCGGTGTAGATCGTATCGTAGAGGTGCCAGTCGGTGACGGGCGCGACGGCTACCCCCGCGGCGAACAGATGCGAATGCGTGAGAGCGAAGGTCGTTTCGTATCCGCCGAAACTCCAACCCCAGATGCCGATTTTTTGCGCGTCTACGTACGGAAGAGACGAAAGATAACGAGCGCCGATCTCTTGCCCCAACAGCGAGCCGGGCCCAAAGTTCTCGCGGAGCAAGCGTACGTGCGCGTCGCTATCGATCTGCGATGCGGGGCCGTCGATGCTGAATACGATGAATCCTTGCTTTGCGAGAAGCTGATGGTAGAGAGCGGTGCGGTAACCGAACCCGTTCATCGTCGTCGGCGCAGCCGGCCCACCGTAAACGTACACGATCGCGGGGTAGCGTTTGGCCGGATCGAAATTCGGCGGTTTGAGCATCCATGCGTCCAGCGGCCCGTATTTCGACGGTACGCTGAGCATCTGGACCGGCTGCAGCATCGAGGCAAGCGCCGTGCTCCGATGCGCGAGCGTGGCGCGAACGCGATCGCCGCGCACGTCAACCAGATCGACCTGCGGTGGGTCGTTGATCGTCGAGTACGTATCGACGAAGCGCGAAGCGTCGGGCGAAAGCGACACGTTGTGGGTCCCGCCGCCGGGCGTAAGATTCAGCACCCGTCCATCCGGTTGCACCGCCAACAGCGAGGTATCGCGCCGGGTCGGATAATTCGCGACCACAAACGCTCGCTTCGTTCGCGGGTCGACGCCCAGGATCGAGTCGACGTGGTAGGTTCCGGTCAAGCGCGTCAGATGCCCCGTCCGGTCGCGGAGATACAGCCCTGCAGTTCCATCTCGGTCGAGTACCCAGAACGAAGTCCCGTCCGCAAGCCAATGCGGACGTTCGATCACGTCCACCCAGTCGGCGTCGCGCTGTTGAAGCACCACGCGCGGCTCCCGCGCGCTGCCGCTCCAGCGTAGCACCCGAACGTGCTGCTGGGCACGGTCCATCACCTCGGCGGTGAGATCGGACGTATGCGGAACCCAGGCGAACCACGGCAGATACTCATCGCGCTTGGATGCGTCGTAGACGAGCGTGTCGCGATGCGTCGCGAGATCGATGACGCGTAGCGAAACGCGGGGATTCTTTTCACCCGCGAGCGGATAGCGTTCGGTGTGAATGCGATTATCGTACGGCAAGAAATCGTCGATCGGAAACGCCGTTACCGCACGCTCGTCGAAGTGTAAGTAGGCGATGCGCTTGCCGTCGCCCGACCACGCGAATCCGTGCGCGGTCCCAAGCTCTTCCGGATATACCCAATCGAGATCGCCATTGATGACGCGATTCCCAACGGCACCGCGCGTCAGGCGTTCGATGCGTACGGCGGGAACGAGCGATGCACGGTAGAGATCGCCGGCGTGAACGTAGGCGATCGACGTACCGTCCGGCGACCATTGCGGGTCGACCGCACCCCGTGCGATGCGCCGGATCTTGCGATGCGTCAGGCTATCGACGAACAGGGCGCCGTGCTGTACGTAGAGCAGCGCGTTGCCGCGAGGCGCCCAGATGACGTTTCCCGGCGTGCGCCCGCGTTGCCCGAAAGCGACCGCCGGGAGCAATTCGCGCGAGCGCCCCGAGGCGACGTCGTAGACGTGCACGCCGAGCGGCTCGCTTGGATCGGCCCCGGGCAACACGTAGGTAAAGGCGTGGCCGTCCGGCGCCCATGCGATGCGCGATGGGAGGCGCCCCCAGAGGGGCTCGCGGCCGAAGGCCGCGGCGGCGGTGAGCACGGTCGCTGCCGGAGCGGGCGCGGCGCCCGAGCATGCGACAACGAGCCCGAGCAAGAGCCAGAGACGTCCGATCATACTGCCGGGCTTCAGCATCCCGAGCGAGAATACTTGGAGCCATCATCATGGCAGACCCATTCGAACCGGATTTTACCGCCCAGAACCCCATCGTCGCGGCCGCGTCGCGCATTCGCGATCGCCGCGAAATCGGCAAGCTGATCGACGCGGCCGGCGGCGGGCGGCAGGAGCGGCGTCCGGAAGATGCGGACGAGTCGCTCGCACTCTTCGCCGAGCAATTGGCGATCGCGTGTAAACGCCTCAACGCGATTCTCGGGCCGCGCGGCGTCAAATTCGTGCGATTGGAACGTCCGCTTCGCCTGCGCTTGCGCTTTGGCGAGCATCGCGTGACGATCGATCTCGATCCGGTACGGCAACTCGTGCAGATGACCGGCATGGGGCTGGAGGGCGAGTATCAGTTCGATCTGGAGGCTCCGGTGCCGTCGCTCGTCAACCTCTCGAAGATTTCGACCGAAGCCGGCTACGGCGAACGCCTCACCGCGTCCGGCGTGTTGAAAGTGCTCGCGCACGACGCGGAGCTTCCACCGCCGCCGCACCTTTCCGGGCCCGGACCGTTGTCATTTTAGCGATAATCGGCGGGGTCGGGCAGATCGCCGCGACGGGGCATTCGCCGCACCGCGGCACGGGCGCCTTGCAAATCGCGCGCCCGTGCAGAATCAGCCAATGATGCGCGTACCGCCACTTCTGCCGCGGCACGATCGCGGTAACGTCCGCCTCGACTTGTCGGGGCGTCGTCCCCTGCGTCAACCCCAAACGATGCGCCACGCGAAAAACGTGCGTATCGACCGCGAACGCGGCTTCCTCGAATGCAACCGACATCACGACGTTTGCCGTCTTCCGCCCGACGCCGTCGAGCGATTCCAGATCGTCGCGCTCGCGCGGCACCTCCCCGCCGAAACGCTCGACCAGATCGCTCGCCGCGCTAACGATATGCTTGGCCTTCATGCGATAGAACCCGCACGATTTGATGATCCGTTCGACGTCGGTGAGGTGGGCTTCTGCCAGCTCGTTCGGCGTTGGATATGCCGCGAACAACGCCGGGGTCGTGAGATTCACGCGCGCATCCGTGCACTGTGCCGAGAGAATCACCGCTACGAGCAATTCGAACGGATTGTGGTACTCAAGCGCCGTGACGGCCGCCGGATACGTGCGTTCGAGGATCGCCAGCTCTTGCTTAGCGACCGCCTTCGGGACGTTCTTGGTGGGAAACGGAATTTTCGGCATGGCAGGGTGACGACGTTCCAGAAGCCACCGGCCATGTCCCCGCAATCGATCGGCAAAACGCACAAATGATCGGCGATGCAGCCGTGCAGAACGCACGCGGCATCCAACTGCGCGCGGCCGGAAATCTCCATGCGGCCATAGCCGTATTTGCGCAGGCCTTAGAACGCTATCCCGACGTCCCGGAACTCGCGCTCAATCTGGCGCAGACGCAGTACGATGCGGGCGATAACGATCGCGCGATCGCGGCGTTCGAACGAGCGCTCGCGATCGACCCGGCTAACGTTGCCGCACACATGAGCTTGTGGGAATTATTGCAGATCAAAGGCACGATGACTGCGGCGCTGGCCCATCAGCGAGCGGCGCTAGCATCGCAACGCCTCTTCTCGGCGGTCGCCCCGCATCAAGCGCGCAGCATCTTGCTTCTCTGCGCTCCGGGTGATTGGCAAACCAATATTCCGGTCGATTTTCTCTTCGATCGATCGACGACGACCGCGCACAAACTGTATCTCGTGCAAGGCGAATCGCCGCCGAGTACGCTCCCCAAGTACGACGTGCTTTGGAACACGATCGCCGAATCGCCCGCCGCAATGCCCTATCTGCAACTCGCCGAGGCCTTTATGCAGCGCTCGGCACATCCGGCGCTGAACGCCCCCGCGCGCGTGATCGCGACCGCGCGCATGCAACTGGGGCGCACCTTAGAACGCGTCGATTGCACCGTCGCACCGATCTCCGAGGTGACGCGCGCGGCGCTGGCGCGCGGGCAAGATGCGTTCCCATATCCGATTATCGTTCGTCCGGTAGGTTCGCACGCGGGGCTCGGGCTCGAACGGGTCGAGGCCGCCGGCGATATCGCCGCGTACCTCGAACGAACGGCGGGCGAAGCGTTTTTTATCAGCCCGTTCATCGACTATCGATCGCCCGACGGGCTTTTTCGCAAATATCGCGTCGTGTTCGTTGACGGCGAACCCTACCCGGTCCATCTGGCAATCTCGCCGCGTTGGATGATCCACTACTACAATGCCGCGATGGCGGAAAACGCTTGGATGCGCGATGAAGAGGGGTCGTTTTTGGAGGACCTTCGGCGGGCGTTCGATGGGGACAAATACGAGGCATTGCAAGGCATCGCCCGGGCGATCGGCTTGGAGTACTTCGGCATCGATTGCGCCATCGGTCCGGACGGGCGCGTGCTCGTATTCGAGGCGGACCCGGCGATGTTAGTGCACAGCAGCGACCCGATCGAACTCTATCCTTACAAACATCGCTTCATCCCGAACATCTATCGCGCGGTCGAGCGTATGATCGACCGGCGTAAAGCTGCCGATACCTAGAAATAGCCATGAAACGAACGGAGGCCCTGGATTCCGTCATCGTCGGAGCCGGCCTCGCCGGCACCGTCGTTGCCGCGTCGCTTGCCAAGACAGCGCCGCCGTCGTTTCGCGCGATGATCTTCGATGCGGCTTCCCCCGGCCCGGGAACGGCATACGCTCCCGGCTCCGACCGTTTGCTTATGAACGGCCCGGCCAGGGCGATGAGCGCCGTACCGGAAGACCCGGCGGATCTGGTCCGCTGGCTCGGCCCTGAATCGGACGATCGCTTGATACCGCGCAAGCTCTTCGGGCGCTATTTGGCGGAGCAGTTCGATCGCGCGCTCGCAGCGCATCCCGGCATCGCGCTCTCGCGCAATCGCATCGTCGATATCGAGCGCCGCGGGGGAGGCTATGTCGCGCGTGACGACGCCGGGCAAGAATTCTCGGCCGGTTCGGTAGTCCTCGCGCTAGGCAACCACGAGCCGAACGATGCCTTCCTGCCGCGCGCGGTTCGAGCGGATGCCGGCTACGTGCGCGACCCGTGGCATTTCGACGCATCGGTACTGCGCGGGAGCGCCATCGCGCTGGTTGGAAGCGGTCTCACCGCAATGGATATCGTCGCGCTCTTGGAAGAGCGTGGCTACGACGGCACAATCCACATCATCTCGCGACGCGGGTTGCTCCCCGCCGTCGAGAACGTCCGCGCGCGCGGGCTCGATCCGGCTACGCTCGCGCTCGATACGGGCACCCCGCTCTCGCTATTACACACGATGCGCGCCGCGGCGGCAGCGCGAGAAGCGCGTGGCGGCGATTGGCGCGAAGTCGCCGAATCGATCCGCAAGATATCCCCGGCGATATGGGAAGGATGGAGCAGCCGCCAGCAGCGGCAATTTCTCGAGCATCTCCACTCATTCTGGACCGCGCATCGATATCGCGTGCCGCCTCAAACCGCGCAGGCATTCGAACGCCTCCGCGCACGTAACGCGATCGTACGCCATCGCGGGCGTATCTCGGCCGCTCATCGCGAGCGCGAACGTCTCGTCCTTCGCATCGTTAACGCCGAGGGCACGAGCGCGATCGGTGTCACCGACATCGTCAACTGCACCGGCCCAAACGGTGACTACGAACGCTCCCGTAATCAGCTCGTGGTCAACCTCATGCGCCGAGGCCTGCTGTTAGCCGACGAACTCCATTTGGGTATCGAGGTATCGCAAGATCTTCGCGTGCTCGACCGCTCCGGCCACGCTCAGCCGTCGATGTACGCGTTGGGGCCGCCGACCCGCGGCCGATGGTACGAGACGACGGCCGTTCCCGAGATTCGCGAGCAGGCCCGGCGTATCGCGAAATGCCTCATCACCGAGCATGGAATCGGCGCGTTGGAAGCCGTATCGTGATCGCCGATCTTCGCGGCGCTCTGTACGAGGCCATGGCCAATTACGACTTCGTCGAAGCGATGCTCCATAGTATCGGGCGTTTCGGCGAATACCGCGATACGATGCCGTTTGCGGCAGGCGCGTACACGCGAACGCGCTTGCAACGTAATGCCGAATTCGAAATCGTTGCAATGCTATGGGCACCCGGTTCCCGCAGCCCCATCCACGACCACGGAGACTCGCGCTGCTGGGTGGTCGTGTTGGACGGCAACCTCGACGTCGAGAACTTCGAACGGCTGAATGACGGCACCGATGCGGTGGCAGACCTGCGCAGCTTCGCGCCCTCGCGGCTCACGTCGGGAGCAATCGATCGCAGATCCGGCCCCAAGGAACTCCATCGCGTCAGCAATTCGTTCGAGCGCGCGGCGTACTCGCTACAACTCTACGCCGCGCCGCTGGGCGCCTATACGGTCGTCGACGATCGGGGCCTCACCAGCCTCTCACTCGCGCAAGCCGACGCCGGCCTGATCTAAGCTCACCAATCCCTCGCGATGCAACGCCGAAACCAATGCGGCGATCTCGTCGTCGGATCGCCGGGGCAGCAAGCCGGCCACATCCCGCGCAAGATCGAGCATCGAAATCTTCTTCCCGGGCGGGAGATCGCGAAGGCGATCGACGATGCGCCCGCGCGCAAACCGGGCGCTCTCTTCGAATCTTTCCGTGCTCCCGGCGCGAGGTTTGGCATGCGCGCGCCGCGCGCTCTCCAACGCCGCTGCGTCGATCGGCGCCGCCGCGCAATCCGCGGCGATCGGGCACGCTTCGCACTTGGGCGCGCGGGCGCCGCACAGCGTCGCACCCAAATCCATCATGGCCGAGTTCCAGTCGTGGGCTTGGCCGGGTGGAACCAGCGCTTGCGCGTGAGCCGCGAGTTGCGGCTCGCGCGCACGGATCGGGTATTCGATGCCGTAGAACAGGCGATGCACGATCCGCTTGATGTTGGTATCCACCGGAGCGTCGTCGATATCGAATGCGAACGCGCGGATCGCCGCGGCCGTGTAGGGCCCGATACCCGGCAATGCGCGAAGCGCGTTCGGGTCTGAGGGCATCTCGCCCAGGTAGTCGCGGGCGACCGCCTGCGCGACGGCGTGGAGACGAACCGCGCGCGAGTTGTATCCGAGGCCTCGCCACATTCGCAGCACGTCGGCCGTACTCGCCGACGCTAACGCGGCTAAGGTGGGAAAACGCTCGATGAACGCAACGAATGCAGGCACCACGCGATCGACTTGCGTTTGCTGCAACATGCATTCACTCACCAGCGTGAAGTAAGGATCGCGCGTCGTGCGCCAAGGGAGTTCCGCACGACCGGAGTTGCGATACCACCGCAGCAAACGGCGTTGCAGTCGGGTCACGGTTTCAAGGAGGCGACTGCACGGCCTATGCGCCCGATGCCTTCGCCGATCTCGTCGCGCGTGACGGCCGTCAGCGCTAGGCGAAAATTGTGATCGCCCCCCGAGTTCGCGAAAAACGCTTCGCCGAACAAAAACGACGCTCCGAGGCGTTCGGATGCATCCAGCAGCGCGCGCGCGCGAATGTCGCGCGGCGTGGTTACCCACACGTAAAAACCGCCCGAAGCCGGGCTAACGCGAAACGTCGAAGGCCACTCCGCGGCGATCGCCCGATCGGCCAGACCTCTTCGCAGTAACAATTCGTCGCGAAGCTGCGCCACGTGCGCGTCGTATCCGCGTTCGAGATAATCCACGATTGCGGCTTGGACGTAGAGACTCGTCGCCATATCGTATGCCTGTTTGCGCAGCAGCAACCGTTCCAGAATCGTGCGCGGCGCCGCCAGCCACCCCACGCGCAAGCTCGGCGCGATCGTCTTCGAGAACGTCGATAGATAGACGACGTGGTCGGGAGCCAGAGCCACCAACGGGGTGACCGGCTCGCGCAAAAGGGGACCGTAGGGATCGTCTTCGATGATCGGCACGCCCGAGCGTTTGGCGATCGTCACCAACCGCTCTCGACGGTCGGCGTTCATCGTCGCATTGGTGGGATTATGCAGCGAGGGCATCGTGTAGATGAAGCGCGGGCGCCGCGTGCGCAAGATCGCCTCGACGTGATCGACGCGCATGCCCTCATCGTCCACCGGGACCGGAATCGCGCGCAAGCCGCAGATCTGAAAGATTTGCAGCGCGCCGGGATACGAGGGAGATTCGACGATGATTTCGTCGCCGGGTTCGGCCAAGCTCTGCGCGACGATCATGATGCCTTGGGTCGAGCCCGTCAGCACGATAATGCTTCTGGGCTCGATCGAGGAAGCGCCCTGCGCGTTCATCCGAGAAGCGATCGCCGCGCGCAGCGGTTCGTAGCCTTCCGAATCGCCGTACGAAAGAATGAAGCGCGGATCGCGCGCGACCCGCTCGAACGACTGCGCGAGTTCCCCCAACGGCGACGGCTGGTCGGGAGCGACGCCTTGAACGAACGATATGCGCCCGGGCTCTTGCTTAGCGGCTAGCTCGCCCAAGATGTTTGGAAATTCGCCCACCCTCCAGGGCGGCAGGGTCACCCACCACGGCACACCGGCCGCCCGCTCGGGCTGGCCGCCGCGAAGCTGAGGCACCACGCGCGATCCGGATCCGACCCGTTGCTCGATCAATCCGTCCGCAACGAGTTCGCGGTAGGCGTGGACGACCGTGCTCCGATTGACGCCCAACTGCTCGGCCATCGAACGTTCGGGGGGCAATCGTGTAGATTCCGGCAGGGTTCCCGCCAGAATTGCCTCGCGCAAATGTTCGTAGAGCTGGCGGTATAACGGCACGATCGACTCTCGATCGAGGTCCGGCTGCAGGCCGCTCCATCCAATTTTCGCCATTGAGGCGATCCATTTTCGGTGTCGCTACCGGGAACGCTTCCCGTATGGCAGCGAATCTTACCGCATAGTGCCCGATTTCACTTCGGTCGATACGCGCGTGCCATTCGTTGGACGCGGCGCCGAGCTCAAGCGCCTCTTCGCACTCTTTGAGTACGGCGGGGCTTTAACGTTGGTCGGGCCGGGCGGCGTCGGAAAATCGCGTCTGGCGTTCGAAGCGATCGCGCGCTTCGAGCGGGACCGAGCCCGCGACGTGATCTTCGTGCCGCTTAGCGGCGTCGGCCCGGAGGCCGTCTTCGGAACCATCGTCGCCGCGGTCGGCGCGCGCGAGCAGGTTGGACGCGATCCGCTGGACATCATCAACCACGAGATGGCAGCTCGGCGCTCGATTCTGGTTCTCGATAACTGCGAGCACGTGCCCGATGAGGCCGGCGCGCTGATCGAGGCGCTGCAGCGCATTCACAACGTAGCGATCGTGGCTACCAGCCAACGACGCCTGGACTATCCGGACGAGCGCGTGCTCGAGGTCGGGCCGTTTGACGCGGCCACGGGCATCGAGTTCTTTCGCCAGCGAGCCAAGGCCGCCAACGTACAACTCTCAGCCGAAGATTTGCCGGTCGCGGCCTCGATCGTCGAGCGACTCGACGGGTTGGCCGTTGCGATCGACCTTGCGGCTGCGCGCCTCGCTTCGCTGAGCGTCCGCGAACTCGCGCGCGAATTGGAGACCCTGCGCCCATACCATTTTCGCTCGAGCGCCGGAAGCGATCCGCGACACCATTCGCTCGGAAAGATGATCGATTGGAGCCTCGCTCCACTCGATGAACGCGCACAGGCGGTCTTCGCCCTCGCCAGCGCCTTCGCAGGCGTCTTCGACGCGGACGATATCGTCGCGCTCGACGAGGGCGACGTGCCCTCAACCGCGCAAGCGCTTACGACGCTCGCCGATCGCTCGCTTCTTGTGCGGGCCGACTCGACACGCTACTCGATGCTGACGCCGATGCACGCGATCGCAGCCCGCATGCTGGGGGGGCGCTCCGATCGACAGGCGATCGAAGAACGCTTCGCGCTCCATATCAACACCCGGATCCTTCGCATCCACGGCCAATTGCTCACGCCCTCGCCCGGCGAAGCGATGCACGAACTGCTCGAAAGGTACGACGATGCTTGCGCGGCCCTGGCCTGGGCCCTGAAACGCCCGCACGATCGGCTTCCGAGCGTGCTCGACATCGCTACCTCGCTCGTTTCGATCTGGGCCGGCGGCGGCCGCTTGCGCGAGGGCTCGATGTGGATGGAGCGACTGATGGAGCAGGCCGGCCAGCTCCCGCAAGCCCTCTACGCCCGGCTCTCGAATGCCGCCATGCGCGTGGCCTACGCGAGCGCCGATTACCAGCGCATGCTCGCGCTGGGCCCAACGGCAATCAGCGCATTCACGATTTTGGGCGACCGACTGGGCCTTGCCCGGGCCTACAACGCCCTTGCCGTAGCCTCACTCTACGTCGGTAAAACCGACGAAGCCAGCCTCTACGTCGAAACGGCCGTCGCCCTCTATCGCGCGATCGAACATCCGACCGGCATCGGATCGGCGCTCCTGAATCAAGGCAATATCGCCCTAGAAGGGCACAGCGACCCGATCGGAGCGCGTAGCCGATACCTGGAAGCGTTGGAGATTTTGCTGGAGAGCGGCCCCGATACCCAGATCGGCATAGCTTATGGCAACCTCGCCGAGGCGACGTACTTTCTGCACGACCCGGCGGAGGCAGTGAATAGCGCCCAGAGCGCCATCCGATATTTCGAACGCTCCCAGAGCCCCTCGTTGATGGCCTGGCAACACGAAGTCATCGGCCGATCCAACCTCATCAAGGGCGACCTTCAGGGGGCGGCCCGGTCGCTTCGAACGGCCATTACCTTGCTCGACGGGGCTCCCCAGCCGATCTATCTCGCCCAGACCCTCGAAAGTGCCGTTCGCCTGCTGCTGCTCCAGCGAGAGTTCGAGCGGGCCGCGCCCCTCTCGTTCGCCGCGCGGCGTCTGCGCCGCGACAGGCGGATCCCGGCGATCGGCCTCACGCGCACGGAGATCCGCGCCGATGAAGAGCGCCTAGCGGCTGCCCTCGGCCCCGATGCGATGCACGCGGCCGCCGCGCAAGCCCAAGCTCTGGACCTCGGGCAGCTCGGGCGCCTCGCCGCCTCGGAGCTCGGCTAGCCTGCTAGACCGGCTAGACCGGCTAGCATGCTAGCCACTCTGGTCGAAGCCACGGCAGGCTTCGCCTGGTAGGATGTGGGAGGGTGCACGCTCACCCACGCACATACTCGAACTATTTAGGAGCGAACTTCGGTGGCAGAACATCAGGTTGACGCGGTCATCATTGGAGCCGGGCCGGGAGGCTATCACGCCGCGATCCGGTTAGGACAGCTAGGAAAGACCGTCATCTGTGTCGATCGCGACGAAATCGGCGGCGTGTGCCTTAATTGGGGCTGCATTCCAACGAAGGCGTTGCTTCACGTCGGCGAGGTCATCCGCCACATCGATCACGCCGCCGACATCGGCCTAAAGGTCCCCAAGGCCGAAGTCGATCGCGAGGGCGTTGCAAAATTCAAAACCGATGTGGTGACTTCCAACGTCGGCGGCGTCAGGACGCTCTTCAAGGCCAACAACGTCCAGTTCATGTACGGTGACGCCTCGTTCAAGAGCCCGACGCAAATCGTCCTTAAGAAAAAAGAGGGCGGCGAGGATAGCATCACCGCGAAAACCGTCGTGATCGCCACCGGCTCGGCACCGGTCGACGTCAAGGCTTGGCCGCGCGACGGCGAGTACATCATCAATTCGGACGACGCCGTCCAAATGAAGCGCATCCCGAAGAACATGCTGGTAATCGGCGGCGGCGTGATCGGTCTGGAATTCGCCACCGTCTACACGCGCCTCGGCGCGAAGGTGCTCGTTATCGAAGCGCTCTCGCAGTTGCTCACCGGCACCGACCTGGAAATTTCGAAGACGCTGGGCCGCATCCTCAAGAAACAAGGCGTCGAAATCATGCTCGACACGAAGGTCGGCAAACTCGAAAAGAGCGGCAAGATCGTTAAAGCCACGTTCAACGGCGAAGGCACCAACGGCAAAGACGAGACGCGCGAATTCGACATGGTGCTCGTCGCCGTCGGGCGCCGCCCCGTCACCGATACGCTCAATCTGCAAGCCGCGGGCCTAGCCGTCGACGATAAGGGCTTCATCGCGGTCGATCAGCAGTGCCGCACGAAAGTGCCGAGCATCTTTGCGATCGGCGACGTCACGGGCCAGCCGCTCCTCGCGCACCGCGCGATGAAGCAGGGCGTCATCGCCGCCGAAGTGATCGCGGGCGACACGTCGGCCGCATTCGATCCGATTGCGATTCCGAACTGCGTGTACACCGATCCGGAAGTCGCGACCATCGGCCTCTCCGAAGAGGAAGCAAAGGCCAAAGGCTACGAGGTACGCATCGGCAAGTTCCCGCTCGCGGCGAGCGGCCGCGCGCGCACGATGAATGAAAGCGACGGCCTGATCAAACTCGTCGGCGACGCCAAGACCGATATGCTGCTGGGCATGCACATCGTCGCACCGCAAGCCGAATCGCTAATCGGCGAAGGCGTCATCGCGCTCGAGATGGGCGCGACGCTCGAGGATATCGGGCTCTCGATCCATCCCCATCCGACCCTGACCGAAAGCATCATGGACGCGGCGGAAGCGGCGCACGGTAAGGCGATTCACATCGTCAATCCGAAGCCGAAAACGCCGGTCGGGGCAAAGTAGCTACGCGCGACGTCGTTGACGCTATGGCCCCGGGAGCCGGGTGGCGCGAGGTCCGGTCGGGGAAGCTGCGATTTTTTGGGCCTTCACAGGATGTGAACTTCAAAACTTTGTTTTGCCCAAAAAACGTAGCAGCGTTGGATTTTACAGGATGTAAAATCCAACAGCGGTTCCCCGACCGGGCCTCGCGACACCCGGCTCCCGGGGCCACAGCGTCGCGCGCTCTGGCTCGCCGTGCATCCAAATTCGCATCGGTGGCGGTCGTATGAGCGTGGCAACTCTGACGCGCGCGCGCGTACTCGATCTCGGATTCAAGCCTTACCGCGAAGTGTGGGACTTGCAGCATACGCTGCATGCCGCGGTGCGTGAAGGGCGCGAGCCCGATACGTTTATCGTCGTCGAACATCCGCCGGTTATTACGCTGGGACGCCAGGCAAAACGCGATAACGTCTTGATTGCGCCGGATCTTTTAGCACGGCGCGGCATCGAGGTCGTTGAAATCGAGCGTGGCGGCGACGTGACTTATCACGGGCCCGGGCAGTTGGTCGTGTATCCGATTCGTAAATTAGAACGCTTTCGCGAAGTCGTCCCGCTCGTGCGATCCCTCGAAGGAGCGGTCATCGAAACGTGCGCGCGCTTCGGCGTCGTCGCCGAACGGTGGAGCGAACATGCGGGCGTGTGGGTTGGACGCGATCAGATTTGCGCGATCGGGTTGGCGGTTCAGAAGATGGTTTCGTTGCATGGAATCGCGCTCAACGTCTCGACCGAACTCGATTACGATCGGCTAATTAATCCGTGCGGTTTAACCGATCGCGGCATCACGTCGCTCTCGCAACAACTCGGACGGCCGGTAACGCTCGATGAAGCGAAAGTCGTGCTGCTCGAAGAACTCGCTCGCTCGCTCAACGTGGAATTTTAACGAACGTGGCTATTGAAATCGACTTGATCTCCCCCGCAAAACCGCAGCACGCGCGCAAGCCGGATTGGCTACGCGTCTCGTTGCCGATCGGTGAGGATTACGAACGCGTCAAAGCCAAGGTGAATACGCTCGCGCTCAATACCGTGTGCAAAGAGGCCGCGTGCCCGAATCTTGCGGAATGCTGGGGCGCCGGCACGGCGACGATCATGATCTTGGGCGACACGTGCACGCGCGGCTGCCGCTTCTGCAACGTGAAGACTGGAAACCCGAAGGGCGTGGTCGATTGGATGGAGCCCGTACGGGTCGCCGAAGCGGTGCGCGATTTGGGCTGGAAGTATTTGGTGCTTACGGCCGTCGATCGCGACGATCTGGCGGATGGCGGAGCGCTGATCTTTGCGAATACGATTCGGGAGATTCACGAGCGCGTTGCGGGAGCGCGGGTTGAGATCCTCAGCGGGGATTATCACGGCGATCTGGTGGCGCTCGATATCGTGATGGATGCCAAGCCGGATGTATTCGCGCACAATCTCGAAAGCGTGCGACGCCTCACACCCACCGTGCGCGACAAGCGCGCGACGTACGATACCTCGCTACGCATTCTCGCCCATGCCAAATCTCGGGCACCCGAACGCTATACGAAGACCTCGCTCATGCTGGGGCTAGGCGAAACGGACGCGGAGATCGAGCAGACGATGGACGACGCACGAGCGGCCGGCGTCGATATCTTTACAATGGGGCAGTATCTGCAACCCACCAAGAAGCATCTTCCCGTGGTTGCCTTCGTTACGCCCGAGCGCTTTGCGCAACTCGGTGCGCTGGCACGTTCTAAAGGCTTCCATCAAGTCGTGTCGAGCCCGCTCTCGCGTAGCTCCTACCATGCCGAGCAGGCTTTTACGCAAGCGGGATAGCGCCGCGATCTGAGTTTCGCCTGGAATGCAACGGCTTTCCGAGGGCGAAGGTTTAGCATCACGATGACTGAGTTCTTCCTCCGGCGGCCGATCTTTGCCGCGGTCTGTTCGCTCGTAATCCTGATCGCGGGGCTCGTGGTTATGCCGACGCTGCCGATCGCGCAGTATCCGCAGATCGCTCCCCCGGTGGTGACGGTTACCGCTACCTATATCGGCGCCAGCCCGCAAGCGGTTGAAAGCGCTGTGACCACGCCGCTCGAGAACGCGATCAACGGCGTCGAAGGCCTACGCTACATCAGTTCGACGAGCGCGCAGGGCGTATCGACGATCACCTGTACCTTTAACCTCGGGGTCAATCTCGATATCGCGGCGACCGACGTGCAAAATGCCGTCCAGTCGGCGAGCGGCGAGCTACCGGCGGAAGTAACGCAAACCGGCGTCACGGTCTCGAAAAACGCGGGCGCATTCGTCATGGCCGTCGCGGTCACGTCGGATAATTCGAAGTACGATTCGCTGTTTTTGAGCAACTACGCCGAGCTCAATATCGTCAACGATCTCAAGCGCGTCCAGGGCGTCAGCGGCGTTCGGATCTTCGGGCAGCGTCGCTATGCAATGCGCATTTGGCTCAACCCGCGAGCGCTGGCGGCGCAGGGTCTTGCGACCAGCGACGTTATCAGCGCCCTCCAGCAGCAGAACGTCGAGGTTGCCGCCGGTAGTATCGGCTCGTCGCCTGAATCCGGTAGCCAACCGTACACCTACACGATCAACGCGATAGGCCGCCTCTCCACGCCGAAGCAATTCGCCGACATCGTGCTGCGCACCGACGCTAACGGTGGGTTTACGAAGCTTGGGGACGTCGCCCGCATCCAACTCGGTGCCGAAGATTACTCGAGTTTTCTAAGGTTCGACGGCAATCAGAACGTCATCGGGCTGGGCGTGCAACAATTACCGACGGCGAACGCGCTTTCAGTTTCACAGGGCGTCATTGCAACGCTCGATCGGCTCTCCAAAACTTTCCCGCCCGGCGTCCACTATAAAGTCGCGTTCAACTCGACCACGTTCGTGCAAGAATCGATCAAAGAAGTCGTCGTCACCCTCCTGCTCTCGATCCTGCTCGTGGTGTTGGTGATCTTCCTCTTCTTGCAAGATCCGCGCTCCACGCTGATCCCGGCCGCCACGATTCCGGTGTCGTTGATCGGCACGTTCTTCGTGATGAAGATCTTCGGTTTTACGATCAACACCATCACGCTCTTCGGCCTCACGCTGGCGACGGGGCTCGTGGTGGACGATGCGATCGTCGTCATCGAAAATATCGCGCGCTACATCCAACAGAACAACATGCGCGGCATCGAGGGTGCGGCGGCGGCGATGCGCGAGATTCAGAGCGCGGTCGTAGCATCGTCGCTCGTGCTCTTGGCGGTATTCGTGCCGGTCGCATTCTTCCCAGGCACGACCGGCCAGTTGTACAAACAATTCGCGCTGACGATCGCCGCCTCGATTACGATCTCGCTCTTCGCCGCCCTGACCCTCGCTCCGGTACTCTCGGCCAGACTCTTACGCGGCGAAACGGAATCCGAAACGGGCTTTTTCGGATGGTTTAATCGCGGCTTACACCGCCTGCGCGAGTTCTATCACGCCAAACTTCCGATTCTCTTTCGTCACCGATGGCCGGTATTCGGTATCTTCGTTCTCGCGCTGGTGCTCACCGGGATCCTCTTCAAGACCACGCCTACCGGCTTTATTCCAAGCGAGGATCAAGGGTACTTCATCGTCCTGGTCCAGGCTCCCGAAGGCACGTCGCTGGCCAACGAGCACGACATCGCGGTCAAAGCAGAGCAGATCATTCGCAGCACCAAGGGCGTCCGAGACGTTTTCGATGTCGGCGGATTTAGCTTCGCCGGCGCCGGGCCCAACCGCGGCATGATGTTCGTCCAGTTGGAGCCATGGTCGCAGCGCACCAGCTTCATGGAATCGATCACGGGGATACTATACGTCGGGCCCAATTCGCTGATGGCGCGCTTCGCCAAGGAGATTCCCGAAGCGCAAATACTCGCGTTCAATCCGCCGGCGATTAACGGCGTCGGAAGTTTCGGCGGATTCCAATTCGAGCTCGAAGACCGCGGCAACGTGGGCCTCGATAAGTTGATGCAGACTGCGTACGGGTACATGGGGCTGGGCAATGCGCCGGATTCGCCGCTCACGCAAGTCTTCACGCAGTTCCGTACGAATTCGCCGCAGTTGCAGGTGAACGTGGACCGCAATAAAGCGCAATCGATCGGCGTTTCGCTGGCCGACGTCTTCGATACCATGCAGACGGATCTCGGCTCCGTGTACGTCAATAACTTCGATTATCTCAACCGGTCGTACCGCGTGTACGTCCAGGCCGATACCCCGTATCGCGACCGCATCAGTTCGCTCCAAGGGTTGTACGTGCGCTCGAGCAAGGGCGGCGGAATGACTCCGGTCAGCGCCCTGATAAGCGCCAAGCAAACCTACACCTCGCCGATCATCAGCCACTACAATCTCTTCCGTTCGCTCGAAATCAACGGCAATGTGAAGACCGGGCACGGTAGCGGCGAGGCGATCGCAGCGATGGAGCAGATCGCCAAAAAGGTCGATCCGCCGGGCGTTAGCTACGAATGGTCGGGGCTGACCTTGGATGAGATCGCATCCGGATCCCAGAGCGCCCTCATCTTCGCGCTCGGCCTCGTCTTCGTGTTCCTGGTCCTCTCGGCGCAGTACGAAAGCTTCGTCGATCCGCTGATCGTCATTCTCGCGGTCCCGGCCGCGCTGCTCGGCGCACTGCTCTTTATGAATTATCGTCTGCTCATGGGCCACCTCGGCTTTCCATTCATCCTCCTCGCAGGCGATCCGACGCTCTCGCAGGATGCCTACGCGCAGGTCGGCTACGTCATGCTCATCGGCCTGGCCAGTAAGAGCGCGATTCTGATCGTGGAGTTCGCCAATCAGCAACTCGCGGCCGGGGCGGATATCGTCACGGCGGCGATGCGCGGCGCGCAGACCCGGCTCCGGCCGATCTTGATGACCTCGATCGCCTTCGTGGTAGCGGTGGTGCCGCTCGTGTTCGCTACCGGCGCGGGCTCGGCGGCGCGCCACTCGCTGGGCACGGTCGTCTTCGGCGGCATGCTCATCTCGACCGTACTCAACCTCGTGATCACCCCGGTGCTCTACGTCATCGTCAAATCGATCGAACACGGAGCCAAGGATCGCCGCCGGGCCAGGAAACTTCGGGCCTCCGGAGCCGTGGACTAGCGACTTTTCCGTCAAAGGCACGAGGGTTTTAATCGCCCGAACTCCAACAAAAAGCGGCAACCGGAAACTGATACTTTTAATACACCGGACCCACTGCGTTGGAGAGACTCTATGCTGAAAACCCTCATCCGCTCGAGCGCGGCCGCTTTATTGGCCGCGTCGTTCGGCTTGGTCGCCATCCCGGCATCGGCCGACGGCGGCACGGGCGAAGCCTTGGCGACATCCGTCGTCCAAGATGCCAGTGCCGGAATCAAGAATGCGATGAATGCATCGCAGAAAAAAACACCAGTGGTAATCACGCGAACGCAAGCCGGACAAGCGGACCAAACGATGGCGCTTCCCGACGGCTCGATCGCCCAGGTCCCGCCGGTACGACAGGCTCCCGTCGGCGGAGCGGCCGCCCAAGGTTTACCGACTGGCTTCACCTATATGGCGGATCTGTCGATTGCATATCCGTACGGAAACATCGGCACCTTCGGCAAGAAGTGGCTGCCCGGCGGCGCCGATGCCGACGCGGGATACGGATTCAATCCGACCACGCGCGTGCTGGCGTCGTATTACGAGATCCAGCACTATCCGGTCGGCTTCAATAGCGGCACCGCACCGCTCTATCTGCAAGGCTTCCAAAATCCGATCGGCTGCGTCGATCTCGGCGGCGGCAACGCGAACGGTTGCGCCCCCGCAACGTCGCAAGCGGATTTGACGACCAAGGACCGGTTCCTCATCTTGAACGCGGAGAAACTTTTCGCGATCAAGATGCCCGGCGGCCGCGCCCTCCCGATCGTCATCTCGCCGACCTACGTGTCGCGCTGGTCCACGGTCGCGGCGTCGAACGCGGGCAACGATGTCGTCGCATTCGAGCCGAACGCGCCGTTCGGTTTCCCGGTCACCGGCGTCCACACGCGCACCGCGCAGGTGTTCTCGCTGGCCGTCACCGTGCCGTTCCTCAAAACCTCGAAAATGTTCGGTACGTTTACGGTAGCACCGGGCTGGCTCACGCATACCGCGGGCATCAACCAGGTCAACAAACCCCAGCTCTACCAGATCGCGTATCTCGAGTACACGCCGAACGACCGCACGAAGTTCTTCTTCGAGCCCCAGAGTTCGCGCGACTATCTGCCCGCCGACCCGTACGCGCAGCACCTGATCGCCTATTTCTTGGGCGTCTCGGAGCGCGTCGGCAAAGCCGGATTCGTGCAGTTGGTACTCAACAGCGGCGGCCCGACCAACGAAGGTTCGTACGGCATTCAAAAGCTGACGTGCCAAGCGTTGCCGTGCGGCTCCAACCCGATCGTACCGACGATCGGCGGCCTCAAAGCCACCCAGATCCAACTCCAGTTCGGCATCGGTTCGCCGAGCGTGATTCCGATCTAGAGCAAGGACGAGCAACATGAAGATGACATATCTTACGAAGACCCTCGCCGTACTCGCGGTCGCGTCGCTCGCGGCTTGCGGCGGCGGAGGCGGCGGTTCAACCAGCAGCCTCACCCCGATCGCCCCCAAAGCGGGCGCGACCAACCCACTCTTCGCAACGTTCGTCGGCGTCGGCGACAGCCTCACGGCCGGCTACCAGTCCGAGGGTATCCTCGGCGTGAACTCGACCAACCCGTTCTCGATTCTTCCGGGCAACCTCGTTCCGGCGACTCAGGAGAACGGCTACTGGGCCCTGATGTTCGAACAAGCCACGGGCATGAGCGCGGCTCAGATGGCCAGCCCCGCGACCTCGGTGCTGCCGCTCATCAACGCTCCCGGCATCGGCAGCCAATTGATTCCCGTCAACCCCGCCAACTTCCAAGGCTCGCCGTTCTTCGTATCGCACCCGGGCTGCGATGCGTTTAACCTCTCAGCCTACTCGCCGTCGAGCTTTGCGACGGTTCGCGCCAACCCGCAGGGCACGATCCTCGACGTGGCCGTCCCCGGCATCACCGCCCACGAAGCAGTGAACATGGTCAACCCGCTGACCGGGCCGCCTCCGGCCGCGGTCGGAACCTATCCGGCGTATAGCTGCGCTCCGTATCCTTCCAGCACGACGGATGCAACGGCCGGTGGTCTCCAAAGCCTCGTCTCGGGCGAATCGTCGCTCTATATTCCCATCCTCGGCCAATACCTGAGCCAGACTGCGCCGCAGAAGCTGATCAACGGTCAGCCGGCAACGATGGTCAACGCCGCCGCGATGCTCAAACCAACCTTTGCAACGGTTTGGCTCGGCGCGAACGACATCCTGAAGTTTGCGTTCTCCGGCGGCAGAGCACCGATGGTGAACATGAGTCAGAGCGACATGCAGAACGACATCACGCTAGCGGTCCAGACGCTCCAAAAGGCCGGCGCGCAAGGCGTGGCCGTCGCAAACCTTCCGACGGTCCTGCAAACGCCGCAGTTCTTCCGTGGCGGATTGCCCGCAAGCCAAGCCGTCTGCGTTACCCAGAACTGGTTCTACTGCGATTTCGTATCGCAAGTCGCCCCCACGATCGGTCCGGCGAACGCCGCGGCCGCAGCGGGAGCGATCGTAGCCTACCTCCAGACCAAGTACGGCATTAGCTCGAACGGTTACCTCACCGAGAGCGGTTTCTTGGCCGTACTGCAGCAGTTCGGCCAGGGCAGCACGACGCCGCAACTCGATCCCAGCGGCGCGGGAACCGGCCTAGGCGGAGCCTACATCAGCGATACGTTCGCATCCCAGATCAACGCGATGAACGCCGCATTCAATACCGGCATCGCTGCAGCGGCCTCGACCACCGGGGTGGCGCTCGTCGACATCAATGCGGTATTCAACGGCCTCTATAACGGCACGGGCCCGTACTTCGCGCAGGCCGCCAGCATCAACCCGACGCCGAACCCGGTAACGGGCGCACCGTTCACGTGCTGCTCGCTCGTCTTCACGCAAGGCCTGCTCAGCTTCGACGGATTGCATCCCTCGAATACTGGCTACGCCTTGATCGCCAACGCGTTCATTCAAGCCATCGACACCAAGTATACGAACGCGAACATTCCGCCCCTAAGCGCGGCGCAGATCCAAGCGATCTACGCAACCGACCCCTACGCACCACATTAGGTGGTGGATTCGCCTGCGGGCGAATCCTTCGCGTTCGGCCTCACGGCCGAGCCGCAGGAAAGAGAGGCACTCGCGACAGCGGGTGCCTCTCTTCTAGCCCTCAGAGACTAGGTGGTGGATTCGCCTGCGGGCGAATCCACCAGAGACGAGAGTAACGCGACGACGCGATGCTAAAGATGATGGCGAACGGGACCATCACCAATTCGCATCCGGAGATTGCGAGCGACCAGCAAATCTGCGCCATCATGGAGAGCACGGTCGAGGCCATGCAAGAGACTACCCACGTGTACCGGGCGCTGTTTCGTGCGCAGCGGGCCGGACTTTATCTCATGGCGGACGCCGGTCGGGCCGTGTACGGCGTTCGTGGTTCCTGGCAAGATGAACGGCGATTGTCCGGGGCCGGCCCCTACGCCGTGGGTACGCCCTCGCGCAAGAGCCGGCACAAATCCGTGGCGACGAGCGGCACGCTGAAATGATATCCCTGTGCGTGTTCGCACGCGAGCTTGGAAACGAATGCGAGTTGCTCGGCCGTTTCGACGCCCTCGGCGATCAATCCGAAGCCCAGTGTTTTTGCCAGCGTAACGATGGCGCGTACGATCGCCTGATCGTACGAATCGTGGGCGATATCGGCGATGAAGGCGCGATCGATTTTCACCGCACCGACCGGCAGCCGCTTGAGATATCCGAGCGAACTGTACGCGATGCCGAAATCGTCAACGACGATCCGCACGCCCAGGCCGCGCAAATGCTCGAGCGTCTGGAGTGCGAGATCGTCGATCATCACGCTCTCGGTAATTTCGATATCCAATGCATCGGGCGGGAGGCCGCAATCCAGCAACGTCGCCTCGATATATTGGGCCAGGTCCGCTTCTGCAAAATCGCGCGCCGAGAGGTTGACCGCGATGCGAAAACCGGGATTGCCGCCCGCGCGAATTGCGGCCGCCTGCGCGCAAGCCTGCCGCAACACCCAGCGCGAGATATCCACGATCAAGCCGGTCTCTTCGGCGATCCCGATAAAGCGTTCGGGCAGAATCTCGCCCTGCTTGCCGTGCATCCATCGCAGCAGCGCCTCGGCCCCGATGATGCGTCCGTCGCCCACGTTCACGATCGGCTGAAAGCGCAGTTCCAATTCGCCGCGATCGACGGCGTGATGCAGATCTTGCTCCAGGCGCAGCTTCACCAGCGCGGCCGAATCGGTGGTCGCATCGTAGGATTTGATGCGATTGCGTCCGGTCTGCTTGGCGCGGTACATGGCGGAATCCGCGTGCATGACCAGCTCCTCGGCGCTCGTCCCGTCGTTCGGAAACGTGCTGGTCCCGATGCTGGCGGTCACGTAGAGTTCGCGGCCGGATACGTGGAAGGCTCCGCCCAGCGCGGCCTGTACGTCGGCGGCCACCATCGCCAGGCTCAGCGTTTCGCCCAGCGGCATCACGATGATGAACTCATCGCCTCCGCTGCGAAACACCGATCCGCGCGCGTCCAGCGAGGATCGCAACCGCGCGGCAAACGCGCGCAGCAGGTCGTCGCCCGCGCGGTGGCCGAGCGTATCGTTGATGTTCTTGAACCGATCGACGTCGACGAAGAGCACGCCCAACGCGCAGCGATCGCTGCGCGCGCGGTCCAGCGCTCCTCCCAGTTGTTCTTCCAGCGCGAGCCGGTTCGGAAGCTGCGTGAGCGCATCGACGCGGGCGAGGTGCGCGAAGTGGTCGGCCGTCTCTTTCATTTCGGTGATATCCAGCGCGACGCCGATGGCGCCGATGATGCTGCCGCTCATGCCGCGCAGCGGCTCGACGTGATGCTGCAGCCAGCGCCCGGCCAGGCGCGTTTCAAAGCGCTCCGAATCGCCGCCGAACGCGCGGCGAATAACCGCGAGCGCGCGCTCCTTGGATTCGGCATCGGCGAGCATCAATTCGAAGTTTTGGCCCAAGAGGTCGCGCTCGCTCAGCCCTTGCGTGCTCAAGCCTGCGCCGACGACCGAGGTGAAGTTCATGTCCAGG